>NZ_JBYSXB010000060.1:0-21733 GCF_058781765.1 Arthrobacter sp. FW306-1B-G06A
GTGTGGCCCCACGGCCAGGGAACCCTGGCGGCGTGGGCCCACGCATTTGTTGTCATTTTGGAGCCTCATAACGGCAACAACTGCGAGGTAGTTGGGTGCCAGACATCGGATCATTCGCCGTTAGGATGTAGCCATGGCTGTCACAGATGAAGCGATCGGCAAGATCAAGGACATGCTGATCCGCGGCGAACTCAAGGCCGGGGACCGCCTTCCGCCGGAGAAGGAACTGAGCGAGCGGCTCGGCCTCTCGCGAAGCTCCCTGCGCGAGGCCGTCAAAGCGCTCGAACTCATCCGTGTCCTCGACGTGCGGCGTGGGGACGGCACCTACGTCACCAGCCTCGACGCCAAGTTGCTCAATGAAGCAGTGGCATTCGTCGTCGATCTCCACCAGGACCGTTCCATCCTGGAACTCTTTGAGGTCCGACGAATCCTGGAGCCCGCCACCGCATTCATCGCCACAGGCAAGATCACTCCCACGGCACTCACGGCGTTGCGCGCCACGATGGACGGGATCGACGAGAACACCGACGTCGAAGAACTCGTGGCCCACGACCTCGAATTCCACGGCATCATCACCCAGGCCGCCGGAAACGACTACCTCGCCGGCCTACTCGAAGCCCTCTCCAGCAGCACCGTCCGGGCGCGCATCTGGCGCGGCTTGACCCAGGAAAAAGCCGTGGCGCACACCCTTGCGGAGCACAAGGCCATCGCGGACGCCTTGGAACGTGGCGACGCCGAGCTGGTCCGGGCACTTGTGACCGTCCACATCAGCGGCGTCGAGAGCTGGTTGCGCCAGGCGCTTTAGTTCGCGATGCTTCGCTTTTGAAGCCCATACGTCCGCACGGCGGTTCCCTCAAGAAACTCCGCCCGCTCACCCGAAGTGAGCTCCTCGGCGAGTTCCAGAAGAACTCCGAGGGTTCGTCCGTACGGCGCACCCAAGGTACTGACGGGCCAATCGCCGCCGACCATCAGCCGTCCAGGACCGAAAGCTTCGAGCGCTTCATCCCACAGCGGACGCAATGCCTCGGCCGTGTACGGGACGCCCGGCAAGTGCAGGCCGGACACCTTGGCCACCGTGTTTGGCAGCTCAGCCAAGGCGCGGAAATCCGCTCGCCACACGTCCATCGCCGCAGGATCGGCCATCGGCGGCTTCCCGAGATGATCCAGCACGATGGTCAGCTCCGGCAGCTCCCGGGCGAGGTGGACCGCACTACCGAGGTGCCTCGGAAAGGCGTCCGGGACGTCGAACGCCAATCCGTGGCCGGCGAGCATGCGCAAGGAATCGCGGACCGCGGGCAATTCGAGGAAATCGTCCCGCGGATCATCGTGGACCAAGTGCCGCACGCCCCGGAACGCGGGGTTCCGGAGGAACCGTTCCAGCTCCTGCTCCGCTTCGACCGGCTTATCGAGGGGAATCCAGCCCACGACGCCGAGTACCAAAGCGTTGCGGTCGGCGACGGCGAGCATGGACTCAGTATCCAAAACGGTGTCGTCAGCCTGGACGAGCACCGCTCCATCGACGCCAGCGCCATCCAGGGTTTTCCGTGCCTCAGCCTCGCCGTAGCTACGGAAGAGTCCGCCGTGCTGCGGCCCAAGCCACGCGTACGGACGCGGACCACCGCCGGCTGGATCCGGCCCGAGGTCCCACAGGTGCAGGTGCGAATCAATCACCCGGCACACCCGCCAAAGCCGCCCACAGTTCTTCCGGCACGTCCTCATTCATCCGGGCCGCGTTTGCTGACACTTGCTCCGGACTGCTGGCCCCCACCGTCACGTTCACAACGGCCGGGTGTCGCAGGCTGAACTGGAGTGCCGCCGTCGGGAGCTCCACCCCGAACCCGCGGCACACGCCGGCGAGCGCCCGTGCGCGCTCCACCAGTGCGCGCGGGGCACGCGCATAGTTATAATGCGAGTCCTCGGGTACGTCCGGCCTCGCCAGCAGGCCGGAATTGAAGACGCCCACGTTCACGACGCCGGTGCCGCGCGCCACACAGCGGTCCAGGAGCGGAACGCTGGGCTGCTCTAGCAAGGTATATCGGCCGGCGAGCATCAGCAGGTCCAGATCGGCCGCTTCGACGCATTCGAGCGCAGCTTCCGCCGAGTTGGTCCCGACGCCGATCGCCTTCACCACGCCGTCCGCGCGCAGCTTTTCCAAGGCAGGCAGCGCTTCGTCGATTCCCTTGGCGAGGTCGTGGACATCAGGATCGTGCAGGTAGGCGATGTCCACGTGGTCCAGGCCGAGCCGTTCGAGCGATTCCTCGATGCTCCGGCGGATCCCCCCTTCTGAGAAGTCCCATTGGCGTTTGCTCGTTGCTGCGACGTCGAAGCCTTCGTCGTCCTTCGCGCTGAATCCCACGGCGTTCGGCACCAGCAGCCGGCCCACCTTGGTTGACACAGTGAACTCACTCCGTGGCATATCCCTCAGCACCGCACCAAGCCTGCGCTCGGAGAGCCCCAGCCCGTAGTGCGGCGCGGTATCGAAGTAACGGACCCCAGAGTCCCAGGCCGCCTTGACGGTGGCGGCGGCCTGGGCGTCCGGCATGGCACGGTACAGGTTGCCGATACCGGCGGCGCCGAAGCCGAGCTTGCCCAGCGCGCCATCCCACGACGTGCCGCTCATACCAGCTCCCATACCAAGGGGATGCCGGAGTCATTGCCGGAATAGTCGTCCTGGACTTCCAGCATCTCCGCCATGCGGGCCTGCCACGGGACATTCGCCGGATGGTCCGCGAGCGCCCGGCGCATGGCTTGGTAGTCCTCCACCTCAACAAGGTGGAAGAGCTCCTGGCCGCTGCGCCAGGTCCGCCAATTGCCCACTCCGGCCTCTTTCAAGACGGCGACGAGTTCGGCGGGGATCCCCGCATGAGCTTCCGCGTAGTCCTGCTCGGCACCCGGCTTGAGCCGGGTGTGCAGGGCAATGGTTTCCGGCACACTACACCCCGGGCTTCAGGAAGAGTTCGACGACGGGCACCGCCACGTCCGGTCGCTGGACGGGCAGCTTCAGTGTCAGGGTACCCGCTGGTTGTCCGCCAGGAGTGGTGTTGATTGCCGCCCGGTCCGGTGCGATCTCCAGCATCGCGACTTCGGAGGCGTCGTTGAGCAGTTGGGCGTATTCCACTTTGCCGGCGAGTTCGGGGAGATGGACGTATTCGAACGGCCACGCAAACAAGTGGACGTAAAGGCAGTCACCGCGGCGTGTGTACCGGGCGTCGGCAGGCGCGGTCCACGCAGCGGGTCCAGCTCCGTAGATGGCCCGGGAATGCAGCTTCATCCAGTCGCCGATGCCGCGGAGGGACTCCACAGCCCGGGGATCGAAATTGCCGCGGGCCGTGGGGCCAACGTTGAGGAGCAGGTTGCCGTCCTTGGACACCCCGTCCACAAGCATGCGCACAAGCAAGTCCACGGACTTGTAGTCCAAGTTGTCCCGGTCATAGCCCCAGCTACCGTTGAGGGTTTGGCATGCTTCCCACGGCACCTCGACGCCGTCCACCACCATGGGCCCGGAAGGCTGGTACTGCTCCGGCGTGGCGAAGTCGCCAGGAATGTCCAGGCGGTCGTTGACGATGATGCCGGGTTGAAGTTCCCGGACCATCTTCAAGAGTTCCACGGACCCCCACGCGTCGCGGCCCTTTCCGCCCCAGATGTGCTTGTGGTCCTCGCTCGTGTAGGAAAAGTCGAAGAAGAGGTAGTCGATCTGGCCGTAGTTGCTCAGCAGCTCGCGCACCTGGCCATGGAGGTATTCGCGGTAGCGGGCCATGTCGCGGCCCTCGTTGAGCTTTTCGGCCTCGGGGTTGTCGCGTTCGGGGTGGAACCCGTCGATGGTGAAATCCTGGTGGTGCCAGTCAATGAGGGAGTGGTAGAAACCGACCTTCAGGCCGAATTCCCGCAACGCTTCGACGTACTGGGCCACCAGGTCCTGCCCGGACGGAGTCTTGGTGGATTTGTAGTCGGTGAGTGCGGAATCCCAGAGGCAGAAGCCTTCGTGGTGCTTGGTGGTCAGCACTACGTATTTCATGCCGGCGTCTTTCGCCGCGCGGGCCCATTCCCGCGGATCGTAGAGATCCGGGTTGAAGTGCTGGAAGTACTTCTCATATTCCTCGGCAGGAATACGTTCGCGGTTCATGACCCACTCGTGCCGGGCCGGCAGGGCGTACAAGCCCCAGTGGACGAACATACCGAACCGGGACTCCGTGAACCAAGGTGCTTGGGCGATCATTGGTGGTTACTCCTTCAAGGTTGTTGCGGGTCTTTGGGTTGTTGAGTGTTGTGCGGCCTTGGAGGTAACGCGTCAGCGTCCGCCAAAGCCGCTCGTGACGATGCCTTTGACGAGGTGTTTCTGCAGGAGGATCAGCAGCAGAAGGGTGGGAGCCATTGAGATCACGGAGGCGGCCATGACCAGGTGCCACTGATTGCCCTGTTGGCCGAAGAACATCTGGAGCCCCAACGGGATGGTGCCGAGGTTGTTGACGTCGTTGATCACTACCAATGGCCAGAGGAACGAGTTCCAGTAGCTGATGAAGCTGAAGACCGCCAGGACGGCCATGGTGGGCCTAGCCAGTGGAAGCATGACCAACAGGAAGGTCCTCAGGGTTCCCGCGCCGTCCACCCTGGCCGCGTCGTCGAGTTCTTGGGGTACGCCAAGGAAGAACTGCCGGAGCAGGAAGGCACCGAATGCCGTGAACACCCAGGGCACAATGAGCGCCTGGAAGGTGTTCACCCAGCCCACCTTCTGCATCATGACGAACATCGGGACAATCAGGACTTCTTGGGGGATCATCAGCGTTGCGAGGAACACCATGAAAACCAGGTTCCGTCCCCGCCAGCGCTGCCGGGAGAAGGCGTAGCCGGAGAAAGCGGAAACCACCAGGGTGAGTGCCGTTCCAGCGGCCGAAACCAAGAGTCCGTTGCCCATGAAGCGCAGGAACGGCATGTAGTTCAGGGCCTCCTGGTAGTTCTGCCACCGGAATTCCGAGCCGAACAACTTCGGCGGGACGCTGAAGATCTCAGCAGGGGGTTTGAACGATGTCGCAAACATGTAGATGAGCGGCGACAGGAAGAGCAGCGCGATAAGGCAAAGGATCATGTATCCGATGGCGGGCCGGATCCTCGCGGTCCATCGTCTTCCGGGCTCTCCGGAGCCACGGGGACGGGCGGTGAGAGGGCGTATCCGGCTGGTTGTCTCAAGCATCGTAGTGGACCCACTTCTTTTGTCCGAGGAACTGGACTGCAGTCACGCCAAGGATGATGACGAACAGGATCCAAGCAGCCGCGGATGCCAGGCCGAGCTGGTGGAACTGGAAACCCTGGTTGTAGATATAGAGGACGATCGTCGAGGTGGCCGAACCCGGCCCTCCCTTGGTGAGGATGAACGGCTGGGCGAAGACCTGGAACGAGGTAATGAGGGTCATCATCGTGCCAAAGAAGATGGACGGCGAAATGAGCTTGAGCTTGATGCGCCAGAAGATGGTCCAGGCGTTGGCGCCATCGATTGCGGCCGCTTCGGTGAGGTTCTCAGGAACTGCGTCCAAGGCGGCGGAGAACACCAGCATGTTGTAGCCGAACCCCTGCCACACGCTCATGACGACAATGGCCATCATTGCCCAGTGTTCGTCTCCGAGGAAGTTCGGCGCTGAAATTCCCGTGGCGCTTTGCAGGGTGCCGTCGATGAATCCACCGGGTTGGTACAGCATCCTCCAGACGACGACGTTGGCCACCACCGGGGTGATCGAAGGAATGAAGAAGATGACCCGGAAGATGTGGCGCCCCTTGATGCGCGGAGTCAACCACGCGGCAAGGCCGAGGGAAACAACCAGGTTCAGGGGCACATAGAGGACCACGAACAGCACGGTGTTCCCGACAACCTGCCCGAAGATCGGATCGCTGAACAGCTTCTCGTAGTTGCCCAGGCCGAGGAAACTCGGGGTTCCCAAGAGCGGCCAGCGGAAGAAGCTGATGACGAGGGAAACAACGATCGGCAGCAGCGTGAAGATCGCGAGACCGAGGCCATGCGGCAGGGCAAAGGCCGGTCCCCACATTGTCCTCCGGCCGAGCTGGGCATCCGGTTCGGCCTTCGCCTTCCCACTGACGGTGGCAGCCGCTGCTTCAGGAAGCGGCGCCTTTGCGGGCTTGAGTAGTGTCATTTCTCATTCCTTTGCGAAGAGTGCGTGCCTGCCCGGCTGTTAGTCGGGCACTGCCAGGCAGGCATCACACTGATCATCGGGGCAGCTGGGCCGCAATGTCTTTCATGACATCCGCTGCGCTCTGCTGTCCATTGATGGATTTGACGAGGTACTGGTTGAAAAGCTGGCCCAGTTGGTCGCTGTTGGTGTTGCTTGGCATCGGCACTGCCGTGGCCTCGGCGCTCTTAAGGGTCTCCGCGACTCCGGGAATGCCCGCGTTGTCAATCCACTTTGTCTGCTGGGCGGTGCGTGCGGCCAGTGCGCGCCCGGCTGCCGCCAGATTCCCCAGGACCTTGTCGCCGGTCATTTCCTTGAGGGCGGCAAAGGCCTTGTCCGGAGTAGCGCATTGCTTGGAGATGCCCCAGCCGGAGCCGGCGCTGAACGTCTTCCCGCCGCCAGGGCCGGCGGGAAGGGTGGTGACGCCGACTTTGAACTTGGCTTTGGCCTTGACGTCCAGCAGGGACCACGGACCGTCGATACTCATCGCGGTATTGCCGGCCATGAATTCATTGGCGCTGAATGCCGTGTCGCCGCCGGGCAGTTCGGGGGAGACCTTCTCCTTGCTTGTCAGGTCGGAAACCCACTGGAGTCCCTTGGCGAAGGTCGGATCGCTCGCGTCCATGGTGCCGTCTTCCTTCAAGACGCGTCCGCCGTTGTAGGCGAGGACTTGCGATTCAACGAAGAGATCGGCCGTGTTCGGTGCGATCGCATGTTTGCCGTTGGCCGTCAGCTTCTTCGCGGCTGCCACGAACTCGTCGGCCGTCCAGCCCGCCTTCGGGACCGGCACGCCCGCGGCGTCGAACATGTCCTTGTTGTAGAACATCATCACCGGGCCCACGTCATACGGCAGGGCGTACAGATTGTTGTCGGCGCTGAGCCCCTTGATCATGGAGGAGTCGAAGGCGCTCAAATCCAGGTTGTTCTTTTTCACCAGGTCATCGAGCGGCAGCATGCCATCCTTGAGCTGCGCTGTCCGCAGGCTCTGGACCGCCACCAGGCACGGGGCTGTGTTCGAGCTGAGCTGGGTGCTCATCTTGGTGAAGTAGTCCTGGAAGGTAGAACCCTGCAGGGTGATCTTCACATCGCCCAAGGTGTTGCTGACGTCATCGGCAACTTTCTCCCAGTTCTTCTGGTCTTCCGTGCCGCCGACCCACATGGCCCACGTCATGGCGGTCTTGCCGTCTGCGGTACTGCCGGACGAGCTGCCCCCGCAGCCTGTGAGTCCAATGAGGCCCAGTGCCAAGGCACCTGCCACCAACGCTTCTTTGCGCATATCTTTCACCACGTGCTTTCAGTAGGGAACTGTGCTTTCGAGGAATTTCGATAAAGGTTATTGCCGGGGAGTCAAAGGAGGGGATCCCGCGGCCCACACAGGGCCATCGGGAAAGCTGTAGCCGGCCAACGTGCCGCCGACCATTTCACTGCCGGCACCGGGTGCCGACGGCGGCCAGTACGAGCCGTCGTGGACATCCACCGGAGTGACAAAGTGCTCGTGCAGATGGTCGACGAACTCAATCATCCGACCATTCTTGTCGGCGGATACCGCCACGAAATCGAACATCGACAAGTGTTGGACGGCCTCGCAGAGGCCAACTCCACCTGCATGTGGGCAGACGCGGACGCCGAACTTCGCCGCGAGCAGGAGGATGGCGATGTTCTCGTTCACTCCCGCCACCCTCGCCGCATCCAGTTGCAAGACCTGCAGGGATCCGGCCTGCAGCATCTGCTTGAACATCACGCGATTTTGGACATGCTCACCCGTGGCCACGGGGATCGGCGCCACGCCCCGGGCAATCGCGGCATGGCCGATGACATCATCCGGACTGGTGGGTTCCTCAATCCAGGCAATGTCATAGGGAGCCAAATGCGCCATCCAGTCAATCGCTTCCTGGACGTCCCAGCGTTGGTTCGCATCCACGGCGATCTTGATATCAGGCCCCACAGCGTCGCGGGCCGTGCGGACGCGCCGGATGTCGTCTTCCAGCGAGGCCCCCACCTTGAGCTTGATCTGCCCGAAACCGTCTGCAACGGCTTCCTTGGCCAGCCGCACAAGTTTGTCGTCGCTGTAACCCAACCAGCCCGGCGTCGTGGTGTATGCGGGGTATCCTTCCGCGAGAAGTGCTGCCCTGCGGGCGGCGCGCCCCGGCTCCGCCGTCCGCACTATCCCCAGCGCGTCCTCCGGCGTGAGTGCATCGCTGAGGTACCGGAAGTCCACGAGCGCCACAATCTCCTCCGGACTCATCCGGGAAAGCAGCTCCCAGAGAGGCAGTCCGGCCCGCTTGGCTTTGAGGTCCCACAGGGCGTTGACGACGGCGCCGATCGCCATGTGCATCACGCCCTTTTCGGGGCCAAGCCAACGGAGTTGGGAATCGTGGACCAGGAGCTTCCAGGTGCCGCCCATGTCGCCGAGCAGTTCCTCGACGTTGCGGCCCAGGATGTGGTGGCGGAGTGCCTCGATAGCCACTGCCTCCACCTCGTTGCCGCGCCCGATGGTGAAGACGAAACCGTGGCCCTCGTGACCGTCGCCGGCGTCGGTGCGGATCACCAGGTATGCCGCCGAATAGTCCGGATCCGGATTCATGGCATCCGATCCGTCCAGTTCCTGGGAGGTGGGAAAACGGATATCGAAGGTGTCCACCGCGGTGATGACGCTCATTGTGCTCCTTGCTTGGCAGCAGGTAGTTTGCTGGGAAGAGCGTAAACATCCGATGTCTGCATTGTCAATGGGTCACATTTCCGTATTATGGAGAGCAACAGCAGACTAGAGCTCGGATGTTAGAGCCAGAGCACGGAGGAATACATGAACATGAAATTCGCCCGGCTGGGCACTGCCGGAAATGAAAAGCCGGTTGTCATCGCCCAAGACGCCAACGGCACCGAAAAGTACTTCAGCCTTGACCCGCTGACGAAGGACATCAACGGAGAGTTCCTCGCAACGGACGGCATCGCACGCACCCGGGAAGCCCTTGCTGCCGGCAATCTGCCCGGGATTTCTGCCGAAGGCCTCCGGATCGGTTCGCCCATCGCCCGGCCCGGCAACGTCGTCTGCATCGGCCTCAATTACACGGCCCACGCGGCCGAATCCGGAGCAACGCCCCCGGAATCACCCGTGGTGTTCCTGAAGCCAAGCAACACGGTCAGTGGCCCGTTCGACGCCGCGCCCATCCCGCCGTCGTCGGAAAAGTACGACTGGGAGGTGGAACTCGGAATCGTGATCGGTCGCGAAGCGTCATACCTTTCCAGCACGGACGAGGCCGCGGACTGCATCGCGGGCTACGTCGTCGCCAATGATCTCTCCGAGCGCGATTACCAACTGCCCGGCGCCGCGGGCCAGTGGACCAAGGGCAAGTCCCTTCCGCAGTCCACTCCCCTGGGGCCGTGGCTGGTTCCCGCGGATGGGCTCGACGCCGGACACCTCGCGTTGCGCACCTGGGTCAATGGCGAGATCCGCCAATCGTCGGACACTTCGGACATGATCTTCGACGCGCTGACCGTGGTCCACCACCTCAGCCAGTACATGGTCCTGGAGCCCGGCGACGTCATCCTCACCGGCACTCCGGAAGGCGTGGCGCTCTCTGGTCGCTTCCCGTACATCCAGCCCGGCGACGTGGTGGAGCTCGAAGTCGAAGGACTCGGCCGCCAGCGCCAGGCGTTCTACAGAGCCCGCGCAGCTTCGCTTGCAACAGTAGGCACTGACAAGGCAACGCGGTGAGCACCGAGTTCGAGGGACTCGTAGCGCTGGTCACCGGCGGGGCGTCCGGCATCGGCGCGGCGATCGCGGACCGGCTCGCCGACGGCGGGGCGCAGGTCGCCGTGCTCGACCTCAACCCCTCCGGGACCCCGCATTTCGGCGTCGAATGCAACGTGGCCGACGACGCCTCGGTGCGCTCCGCCGTCGACGCCGTCGTCCGGAAGTTCGGCCGGCTCGACGTGGTGGTCAACAACGCAGGGATCGGCGCACAAGGGGACATCTCTGCAAACGACGACGCCGAATGGCACCGCGTACTCGACATCAACGTGGTGGGCATCGCCCGCGTCAGCCGTGCGGCTCTGCCGTACCTGCGCGAATCGCCCGCGGCCGCGATCGTGAACACGTGCTCCATCGCCGCGACGGCAGGGCTGCCGCAGCGGGCCTTGTATTCGGCGTCGAAGGGCGCAGTCTTGTCCCTCACGCTGGCCATGGCGGCCGACCACGTCCGCGAAGGGATCCGCGTCAACTGCGTCAACCCCGGCACGGTGGACACGCCATGGGTAGGCAGGCTGCTCGAATCCTCCGCCGATCCCGCCGCCGAACGCGCTGCCCTCAACGCCCGACAGCCACACGGCCGTCTCGTGGAGGCCGCCGAGGTGGCCGGCGCCGTCGCCTACCTCGCAAGCCCGCTGTCCGGCTCGACGTCGGGCACGTCCCTGGCAATCGACGGCGGCATGCAGGGGCTGCGGTTGCGCCCGGTGGGATAGCTACGTAACGCAACGCCCGCGCAACCCCTCTCCACCACCGGTTCGCCTATGCTCGACACCAGGCAATCGATGGCGATCCACCAAGGAGCAGGCATGAGCAATTGGCGCATCAGGGACTTCCATTCCTCGGACATGGACGGGATACTGCACCTTTGGGAGTCGCTCAAAGCCGACAACGTGGACCCTGTCTATGCGCTCTCCGAGGTCCTTGCTTCATGCGAGAAGGACCACGCGGTGGTGGCGGTGCAGGGCGAGCAGGTGGTTGGTGCCGCCGTCGGACGTGCGGCCCATGACCAGGGCTGGATCGTTTTCCTGGCCACGCTGCCCGAATTCCGTGGACGCGGGATCGGCACTTCGCTGCTGGCCGCCGTCGAGAACCGGATGACTCCGCACGGGCTCAACAAGCTCTCGGCGCTCATGCCCGAGTCCGAAACCCGAGTCGAGGCGTTCCTGGGCCGCGGCTTCCTGCTCAAGCAAAACCTGCACTATTTTGAGCGGACCATCCCGGTGCAGCGCCAGGAACTCGAGCCGTTGAGCCAGCTCGGCGGCCGCATCCTGGCCCGGGACCTGTGGGAAAACGTCGCCGGCATGCGCCGCGAAAAGGAGCTGCTGGAACGCCGTCTGGTCCTACCCCTGGCCGAGGCTGACCTCGCCGACCAATTCGGCGTGGTGCCGCCGCGCGCCGTCGTGCTCTTCGGCCCTCCCGGGACCGGCAAGACGACCTTTGCGAAAGCGATCGCGTCCCGGCTCGAGTGGCCATTCGTGGAGGTCTTCCCCTCCCGCCTGGCCTCCGATCCGAAGGGCCTGGCCGGGGCGTTGCGCGAGACGTTCCTGGAAATCGCCGAACTCGAACACGCCGTCGTGTTCATCGACGAAGTGGAAGAAATCGCGTCCCAGCGCTCGGGCGAGCCGCCGTCCCCGTTGCAGGGCGTCACCAACGAGCTCCTCAAGATCATCCCGGCCTTCCGGGAACAACCCGGCCGCCTCTTGGTGTGCGCCACCAACTTCATCCGCGCCCTGGACACCGCCTTCCTGCGCCACGGCCGCTTCGACTACGTCATCCCCATCGGGCTGCCGGACGTCCATGCCCGCGAGGCCATGTGGCAGCGATTCATCCCGGCCAGCGTGGTGGACTCGGTGGACGTGGCCTTGCTGGTGTCGCGGACAGAGGGCTTCTCCCCCGCGGACATAGAGTACGCGGCACGCAGCGCCTCCCAGCGTGCCCTGGAAAAAGCCGTCTACACAGCCGACGCTCCCGGTGACGGCGCCTCCTCCGGGGGCCCCGCACCGGCGTCGAACGCCCGCAAGGGACCAGTCACGCAGGACTATCTCGACGCGATCGCCGACACCCGCACCACCGTCAGCGACGAAGTCCACCAAGACTTTCTCGAGGACATCGACTCTCTCGCCCGGGTTTAGAGCAACGCGGGGTCACCTACGGCCCATGTTGGGGCCCCGGATGGGCCGTAGGTGACCCCGCGTTGGAGAAGGAGGAACCGTGAACCTGTTTCTGACCATCCTGAGCGGGGTCGCTTGGACTACGGTTTACATTTGCGCGATCCGGATCGGGTTTCGCGATAAGACGTACGCGATCCCGGCGGCGGCGCTGGGTTTGAACTTCGCGTGGGAAGTCATCTACTCGGTGCATTCGCTCAGCACGAGGCTCTCCGTGCAGGGCGTCATCAACATTGCCTGGGCGTTGGCCGACGTCGCGATTGTGTACACGTTCTTCGCGTTCGGCAGGCGGGAACTTCCCGGATTTGTCACACGGCCGCTGTTCATCGGGTGGGCGGCTCTCTTGGGCTTGGCGTCGTTCGCGGTGCAGTGGCTGTTCATCACCGAGTTCGATTGGGATCCGGCCTCCCGGTACGCGGCATTCCTGCAGAATCTCCTGATGTCCGGCCTGTTTATTGCGATGTTCGCTGCCCGACGCAGCTTGCGGGGCCAGTCCGTGGTGATCGCTGTGGCCAAGTGGATCGGAACCCTCGCGCCAACGATCAGCTTCGGGGTGCTCGAGAATTCACTGTTCATCCTGGGCATTGGCGTCCTGTGCAGCATTTTCGACCTGACGTACATCGGGCTGCTGTTGTGGGCCAAGAGGAACCCCGGCGCCCTCTCCAGGGATCGGGACTCCGGGGGCCTCCCGGCGGTACCCTGAACCATGTCCATGAATCCATTGCGCCATGCATTGTCGCGCATGGGCGGGCGCGATCCCCAGGAGCTGAATCGCACCGCCACACCCCTGGAACTCTTCTTTGACCTGACTTTTGTCATCGCCTTCGGGGTGGCCGGCAGCCAGTTCGCTCATGAGCTGGCCGAGGCCCGTTTCGGCTCCGGGTTGATCGGCTTCACCTTCGCGATGTTCGCCGTCATGTGGGCCTGGATCAATTTCTCGTGGTTTGCCAGCGCCTATGACACTGACGACTGGGTCTTCCGGGTTGTCACCATGGTGCAGATGGTGGGTGTGCTCATCCTTGCCATGGGCATCGAGCCGATGTTCCAATCGCTCGACGAAGGCCACCGCGTGGACAACTCGACCATGGTGCTGGGTTACATCATCATGCGCTTGGCGTTGGTTTTTCAGTGGCTACGCGCGGCGAAGCAGGATCCGGAGCGCAGAAGCGCTTGCCTCACCTACGCGAAGTTCCTGGTGGTGGCACAGATCGGCTGGGTGGTGGTGCTGATTGTCCACGCCGACATCCTGACGAATTTCCTCATGGCTGCCCCGCTCTTCCTGCTGGAAATGGCGACGCCGACCATCGCCGAGCGCAAAGCCAAGACACCGTGGCACGCGCACCACATCGCGGAACGCTACGGACTCCTGGCGATCATCGCCTTGGGCGAGTGCCTGATCGGAGCCATCGAATCCCTTCGGGCAATCGTGGCCCTTCATGGCTGGTCTGTTGACGCAGCCCTCGTGGGTCTCGGCGGGACCGGGCTGGCCTTTGGAATGTGGTGGATCTACTTCATCCTCCCGGCTGGCCACGCCCTGCATCACCAACGGCACCGGGCATTCGCCTTCGGATACGGCCACATGTTCATCTTTGGGTCAATCGCCGCTACTGGTGGCGGACTTCATGTGGCCGCGCTCTTCATTGATCATGCTGCCCTCATCAGCGCCACCGTTGTAGTGGCCACCATCGCCGTCCCGGTGGCCCTGTTCAAGGTAGCCCTGAGTTCGCTCTACGGCTACCTGCTGGGTTTCGACCGCGCGCTCCTCGGGGTCACGGCCCTCGTGGTCGTGTTGCTTTGCGGCAGTGTGGGCCTGGCCGCCCTGGACGTCTCTGTTCCTGTCTGCATGATGGTCATTGTGGCGGCTCTGGCCCTCTCGATCGTGATCGACGAAAGGCGCGGGGCGGCACGCCGGGAAGCTGCGCTGGAAAGGCTGGGGGCACACCCGGCCACCTAGGCGAAATCGTGGGTCCTGGCCCCAAACCGCCGTACCGGAACGCAGCGAACGGCCTGCACCCACGATGCCGCGGCGAGGCACATCGGCACGAACGTACCGATTCCCAGCGATCGACCCTTGATTCGCTTGCCATGGAGGCGGAAAATGGTGAAACCGGCACGAACGTACCGGAGCGCGGACAACGCGCATGCCCACAAAAAGGCGAGGAAGGATGGACATGTCCTCCAGGGAATTCACCGAGTCCCTTGGCGCCAAGGTCCGTGCCCGCCGCGGCTCCCTGAGCCTGAGCCAGTCCGACCTCGCAGACCTCGCAGGAGTCTCGGAGCGATTCGTCCGGTTCGTGGAGCAGGGGAAGACCACGGTCCAATTGGAGCCTCTCCTTGCGGTCCTCGGCACTCTGGGCCTTGAGCTCAAGGTGCAACCCGCGAGCAAGCAATCCAAGCTGCCATGACCTTCCACCGCATCGCCGACGTCTACAAGCAAGGCGTCCTGGCCGCGCGCATCGAGCGGCATGAAGGCGGCACCAAGTTCAGCTACTTGCCGCGGTACTTCGACTCAGGCGGTCCGGCCGTTGCCACGACGCTCCCGCTGACGCGTGAAGCAGTGTTCACCCCGAGCGGCGCGGTTCCGCCCTATTTCACGGGCCTCCTCCCGGAAGGCCGCCGCCTGAATTCCCTGCGCCGGGCGGTCAAGGCCAGCGCCGACGACGAGCTCGCGCTCCTCATGGGCGCGGGCGGGGACGCCGTGGGCGATGTCCAGACGGTCCCCCACGGCGAGCCGCCCACGGAAGGAGGCTCCGCCGTCGTGCTCGACTCGAAGCTGCCGCTCGACTTCGATGCGCTGCTCGGCGATTCGGGCCTCATCGACCCAGTGGCGCTGGCGGGGGTACAGGACAAGTTATCGGCCGGGATGATTTCGCTCCCGGTAGCGCAAGCCGGCAAGCGCTTCATCCTCAAGCTCAATGCTCCCGAGTTCCCGTTCGTGGTGGAAAACGAGTTCCTCATGTTCCGTTTTGCCCGCAAGCTCCGGATACCGGTGAGCAGCGTGCAGTTGGTGCACGACGTCGGCGGGCGGGCGGGGCTGCTCGTCGAGCGTTTCGATCGCCTCACCGGAGCCGACGGCGCTCCCGTGCGCCTCGCCGTCGAGGACGGAGCCCAAGTGCTGGGCCTGTACCCCGCGGACAAGTACAGCGTGCCGTTCGGCGAGGTTTGCGCGGCGCTGGCGGCACACTGTTCCGCACCACTCCCTGCCTTGCGGAACCTCGCCATCCAGCTGGCTTTCGCCTGGCTAAGCGGCAACGGCGACCTGCATGCGAAGAACGTGTCCATGCTTCAGTCGCCGCAGGGCGAATACACCGTTGCTCCGGTCTACGACATCCCCTCCACAGTGGTCTACGGGGACAAGACGCTCGCGCTGGGCATCGGCGGCAAGAAGAGCGGAATCTCCCGTAAGCACTTCCTTGCCTGGGCCGCGAAGCTCGGCCTGACGGAGCGCGCAGCGGAAGGAATTTTGGGACTCGCGCTCACGGCCTCGGGCCCGCTCATCGCAGAGCTCGACGCCGGCGCCTCGCCTTTCGGGCCGCTGCAGACGAGGGACTGGATCAAGGAGCTAAAGCATCGGCGAAGGTTGATGGGCGGGTAGATTTCCCCGCACCGGGCGTCAAAGCGGCAGTCGAACTATCGCTTATTGCGTACCCGTTAACACCAACCCGATCGTGGCATAAAGTAAGGGCACCAAACGGTATCTGCGCGGCCCGCAGACCAGCGGAGCGCGGAGTCAGCATTTCCATTCGTACACAAAAGGGAGACCCTCATGTTGCTTTGGATAGCCATCATTATCGCTGTTCTCTGGCTTCTCGGCTTTATCGGCAATATCGGCGGCGGGTTCATTCACCTGCTTTTGGTCATTGCCGTGATCGTCCTGATCTTCCACTTCCTCCGGGGAAGATCCCGCGCCTAAGTACCGGGCGTTCGGTCCTAGGTTCAAGCGCATGGCGACGCTAGGCTCGCTCTCAGAGGCGAGATGGGCTCGCCGCGAGCCAAGGGATTGAACGTATGGCACAGCATGCCGGACACCAATCGACATCCACCACGGGCACTCTTCCGCATTCACGCTCGTATCTGAGACCTACACGGTTGCTCTCTCAAAGCGAGCGGGAAAAGCTCCACCCATCGGTCCTGGCGGAGGCCGAGCGCCGGGCCGCAAGCATTCAGCTTCGAGTCGCGGACGCAATTACGGCCTTCGCCGGATCGATGAATTTCGTCTACCTGCACATTCTGCTTTTCGCTGTGTGGATGCTCGTGTTCGAGCAGAGTCCGTGGCCGACGTTGACTCTGATCGTCTCGCTCGAAGCGATCTTCCTCTCGACCTTCGTCATGATCGGACAGAACCGCCAAGCGGCTTTCCAACAGGTGAAGGCCGACCATGACTACAATGCCCAGGAGCATCTGCTCGAAGAGAACACCGACCTCACGCGCGCGATTCACGAGCTCACCGCCCAGATCCACCAGCGGGTCTTGGCGGAAGTCACCGCATCCACCAGCAGCTCGGCGTCCGCAGCCAGCCCGATACAGGATGACCCGACCAAACCTTAGGTAGGCGGGAACTGCCGAGTCGGACCGCTAGTCGGCCAATCGGTCCATTTCGGACAGGAGATCCGGGTTGATGCGCTGCAGGACCAAGTGGATTTCGCCACGGGGCACAGCCCTGTAAAGCACTTCCCGGGCGTCTGCGTAGCGAGTGGTGGGCGCCTTGTCCGGCCATTTCTCGGCGAGAGCCCGCACGCGCTCCGGCACGGAGTGGTGGGCGTTGCAGGCGATCTTGACCAGGGTGGCGTCATGGTCCTGTGCGATGTGCAGGACCACGGCTTCATCGTTGTCCGAGTCATCTTGGAAGCGACGGGTTACGCGTTCGATGATGCCCACGGCACGTTCGGAAACGCCCATGTCGAGCAGCGCCTGCTTGGTAATCGGGGTGTCCTTGGCGATGTCGTGCAGGTAGCCAGCGATCCGGATGTCGTCGTCGAAATCGGCGAGCGCATCCCCTACCGCCAGCACGTGCTCGCGATAAGGCCGCTTCAGCTTGTCCTTCTGGCGGTTGTGCGCCACTTCGGCAAGGACCATGGCTGTTTCAACGGTGAATCTCGGTTCGGTCATGGCTTCATCCTACTGAGCCAGTTCGGTGACTGCCTTCCGCACGGCGGCGCTCAGTTCGAGGTTGCGGCATCCGGCTCCGCCGGGTTCGGCCTGTTGCGGCACGTACCCGAAAGCGAGTTCATACACGGGGTCAGCGAATCCCAAAGATGCGCTGGCGCCGTCGTGCCCGAACGCCCGGTAGCTCCCGTATGGCGAGCGTGCATGCGATTTCATGAACACGGTCCCAAAGCAGCTGGTCTCGCCGAACACGCGGTCGATGCCGAAAACCTGCTCGGCCGAGACAGCCTGGATGGTCTCTTCACTGAGGAGGGGCGCGACGGCGGGCCGGTCGCCGTCCGCGGCAAGTCCGGTGAGTGCCGCAGCGTAGACGCGGGCCATGCCTTCGGCGCTGGCGACCCCGGCGGCGGAACTCAGGCCGGCGGCGCGCACCTCGCGGATGTTGGGCAGGTCAAGGATGTCCCCCACCGCCGAGTTGGCCGAAAGTCCGAAATGGCTCGCGGGATCAATCCACGGCTGGGAGGGGTCCTCGGCCCAACGGAGGGTGGCATAGCGGGGCTCCTCGGACTCAGGCAGTCCCAGGAAGAAGTGGGCGCCCGTGACCGAACGGATGCGTTGTTCGTAGATTTCCTGGAGGGTGGACCCGGTGATCCTTCGGCAAAGCTCCTCCATGAAGACGCCGATGGTCAGGGCGTGGTACCCGAATGCGGTCCCGGGCTTCCAGAGCGGCCGCATCTGCGCGAGCTTGGCGGCGGCCAGCTCGGAGTTGTTGTATTCCTCGAGGGTGAGTCCGCCTTCGACTCCCAGAAGACCGGCCTGGTGGGAGAGCAACTGGGCCACGGTAACGGTGGCCTTTCCTTCGGCGCCGAATTCCGGCCAGTACTTGACCACTTCAGCGTCAAGGTCCAGGAAGCCGTCCTGGACCAAAAGCGCGATGACCAGCCCGGACACTCCCTTGGAACAGGAGAAAACACCGGTTACCGAATCCGGGCGGCGGTGCGGGCCGCCGCTGATGTCCAATACCTTGACGCCGCGGTGGTAGGCCGCAAGCTGGGCTGAATATTCCGGGTCCTCGCTGAGGAAACGGCCAAAGAGTTCGGCTACCGGTTCGAATCCAGGGGCAATCGTCTGTGCATCCACCCGGACAGCCTAATCCCTTCAGCCCCCTAACCTCGCTAGCTCGGCCAGGGAACCCGGCAGAATGGGCCCACCTTCAGCCCCCTATCCTCGCTAGCTCGGCCAGGGAACCCGGCAGAATGGGCCCACCTTCAGCCCCCTAACTGCCGCGAGTGTCCATGGTCACCACGATCTTGCCCTTGGCGCGTCCCTGCTCCAGCGCGGCGAAAGCGTCGGCGATCTTTTCGAGCGGATAGCTGCTATCCACCACCGGTTTCAGTTTTCCCTCGGAAACGAGGCGTGACAGGAACTTCAAGTCTTCGCCACTGGGGTGCATGAAAAGGTAGCGGTACCGGACGTTGGCTTCACGGGCGCGGCTCCGGATTCCGAGGCTGATCGCCCAGAACAGCGCGGTCATCCAGGCCGGGGCCGCAAGGTCCTTCAGGGCCGTCTGCGGTTCGGGCATCCCCGCGATGCTGACCACTTTCGCGCCCGGCTTGAGGATCTTGAACGTCTGGTCCAGCGTCTCCCCGCCTACGAGGTCGAACGCGGCGTCGAAGCCATGAAGCACTTCGGCCAGGTTCTCCTTCGTATAGTCGACGACGGCGTCCGCCCCGAGCCGCCGCACCAACTCTTCCCCACGGGGAGACGCAGTGGTGGTCACCTCGGCGCCAAAGTACTTGGCCAACTGGATGGCAAGGGTTCCCACTCCGCCCGCGCCCCCGGAAATGAACAGCTTGGTCCCGGGCTTGATCTCGAGCTCGTCGCGCAGTGCCTGCAACGCGGTGAGGCCCGCCAAGGGAAGGCTCGCGGCCTCGGTGTAGCTGAGCGACCTTGGCATGAGCGCCACGAAATCCTCGTGGACGGCGGCGTGTTCGGCAAAAGCGCCCAGCAGGGTCTTGTCCACGCGGGCAAACACCCGGTCTCCCGTGGCGAAGCGGGTGACGCCCGGGCCTACAGCTTCCACGATCCCGGCCAGTTCGCTTCCAGCCACCAAGGGCAGCCTTGGCCTGGTGATCACCCGAACTGCACCTTCACGTTGCTTGTAGTCCACGGGATTGAGTCCCGCGGCAAACACCCTGACCAGGACCTCGCCCGGACCGGCAACCGGCCTGGGGACGTCCTGCAGCTCCATTGCGTCGGCGCCGCCGTAGCGGGTCAGCACATAGGCGAGCACTTAGGCCCCTTTCCGGAGGGTTGATTGCTGAATGCCATTCCATATCCATGGCCCGTGTGGCAATCGGGCCGGATCAAATCCATCCAAGGCCTCGCCAAGCGGCCCTCCCGGCAAGCCGAGCGATTCCAAGATCACGTCCCGCACCTCCGCGGCAGACAGCCCGACGGCGGCAAGGTCGCCGAGCGTCACCGCGCCGTCGCGCTTGGCCAGGCGGGCGCCGTCGCGATTCAACACCAAGGGGACGTGGGCGTATTCCGGAACGGCAATGCCCAACAAGGAGGCCAAATAGGCCTGGCGGGGTGTGGAGGACAGGAGGTCGTCCCCTCGGACCACTTGGTCCACGCCCTGTGCCGCGTCATCCACCACCACGGCCAAATTGTAGGCAGTGACGCCGTCGTTCCTGCGGAGCACAAAGTCGTCCACGACGCCCGTGTATGAACCGTGCAGCCTGTCCTCCACAGTCCATTCGTGGGCTTCAGCGCGGAGCCGGATGGCGGCAGGGCGGGAGGCCCGGCGGATCTCGAGCTCCGCCGTCGAAAGGTTCCTGCACGTGCCCGGGTAAGCGCCTTGTGGCGCGTGCGGGGCGGACGGAGCATCCTGGATCTCGCGTCGCGTGCAGAAGCATTCATACGTCAGCCCTGCGTCCGCAAGCCGCTCGATCACGTCGTTGTACAGCCCGGAACGGTCCGTCTGGCGGACAACGGCGCCGTCCCACGTCACGCCGACGGCCCCAAGATCGCGCAGCTGGACTTCCTCGGCGCCGGCCCGAGCCCGGTCGAGGTCCTCCACGCGCAGCAGGAAGGCGCGGCCCGTGGAACGAGCGAAGAGCCAGGCGAGCATGGCCGTGCGCAGATTGCCCACGTGAAGCTCGCCGGAGGGGCTCGGAGCGAAACGGCCAGCGGAAGTCATGGCACAAGACTATGCGCCGCCGGGCGTGCCTGCAGGATTCCGGGGAGGTCGGGGCCGCTGGGAGAATTGGGTACCTTTAGTTTCCAAAGAGAGGACCAACGTTGAACTCAGCTCGAGCCAAGGCGATGGTTTCCTTCTGGAAAGCCGAAGAAGGTTGGGGCGAACTTATTCTTCCCGACGGGAAGAAATGCTTCGCGCATTTCTCGGTCATCGAGCAATCAGGCGGATACAGGTCCCTCAAGGCGGGTGATCTAGTGGACGTCGAGTGGACCGCCGCCTCCCAAGATGAATACGCCTTTGTCGCGGTGTTGATTCAGCCTTTTTGAGAACACGACCCGGGCAGCACAAGAGCCCCTCAGCTACCGCAACTCATTCGGTGGCTCAGGGGCTCTTATGGTGGTGCCGGCGTTGGGCCGCCGGGGTGCGGAAAGACGATGCGTGAACAAGAGTCAATCAGCGGCTGCGTCTTTGCGGGACGGTGTTCCGGGTGGCCGGGTGGTGTGCCGGGGGATCCGTAGCCTGTGGGGTCCGGCGGTAGCCCTTCCCCTTGTTGCCACTATTTCAACAGGAACACTACAACTGGCGCAACGGACTCAATCGCCACTGGTCAATCTGACTAATTGCCCACCAGAAGACGAGCAGCGGATGGTCACTTTGCCGAAGTCGGCTCCGCAGGTGCGGGAGAATGGGATCTGGTTGGACATTATGACGAGTCAAACCTTGAGCGACCAGGCAGAAAGCAGCAGCAATGCAGGAATTGGATTCAACGGACAAGCGCATCCTTGCCGCGCTCGACGACGACCCCCGGGTGCCGATCATGGTCCTCGCCCAGCGCCTGGGCCTGGCGCGCGGGACGGTCCAGTCACGCCTGGAGCGCATGACGGCGTCAGGCGCCTTGCGTCCGAACAGCAGCCGCGTGCTGCCTTCCGCACTCGGACGGGGCGTTGCGGCAGCGGTGAGTGCGGAGCTGGATCAGAGCCGGCTGAACGAGGCGATCGCGGCCCTGCGCAACATCCCAGAGGTGCTTGAATGCCATGCGCCGGCCGGGGACACCGACCTCATCATCCGCGTGGTCGCAACGAGCCCGGACGATCTATACCGGGTGTCCGAAGAGATCAGGCTGTGCCCGGGAATCGTGCGCACGTCCACCAGCATGTTCCTGCGCGAGGTGATTCCGTACCGGACGACAGGGTTGCTGCAAGGCTGAGGTCATATTTGGAAGTAGTGGTTCCGCCGGGGTTTGCGGTGGGGGTCGATGTGCGGTGGCGGGATGAACCAGGGCACGCCCGCTTGGACCTGGATGTGCCAGTCTTCCTTGTGGATCAGGTGGTGG
>NZ_JBYSXB010000061.1:0-19573 GCF_058781765.1 Arthrobacter sp. FW306-1B-G06A
CAAGCTCCGCAGCAACTGCTGCAGAGCCGCCAAATCATGCCCGGAAACGCAGGATTGACAATCCTATAGCCAGCTAGTCTTTCTTTCATGACCAAATGGGAGTACGCGACGATTCCGCTCATCATTCACGCTACAAAACAGATTCTGGACCAGTGGGGAGAGGACGGCTGGGAGCTCGTCCAGGTTGTTCCCGGACCCGACGGAAACGGACTTGTTGCATACTTGAAGAGGGAGAAGCAGTAACAATGACAACCCCCGCAGAAGCCACAGTTGGCGCGGATTCCACGGCTCCGGCATCCGCCGTCGAGCAGCGCCTTGCAGAACTGGGACTGACCCTTCCGGCCGTCGCAGCTCCGGTGGCCGCCTATGTTCCGGCCATCGTCTCCGGCAACCACGTCTACACCTCCGGACAGCTGCCCTTCATTAACGGCAAACTCGAAGCTACGGGCAAAGTCTCCAGCGGTGAAGAGGGCCTTTCGGACGAGCCCACGGTGTCTCCGGAAGACGCGCAGAGGTATGCAGCTGTCTGCGCCGTCAACGCCTTGGCTGCCGTCAAGAGTGTCATCGGGGACCTCGACCGCATCACGCGCATCGTGAAGGTCGTCGGCTTCGTGGCCTCCGATACCTCCTTCACCGGCCAGCCCGGTGTCATCAATGGTGCATCCGAGCTCCTCGGGCGTGTCTTCGGCGACAAAGGGCAGCACGCGCGTTCCGCCGTCGGCGTTGCAGTCCTTCCGCTCGACTCTCCCGTCGAGGTCGAGTTGATCGCTGAATTCAGCTAAGGAACCGGTTCACTCCATTGCCACAACTAGCCCGACGCTTGTTTGCGTTACCCCCTGAACTTGAAGGGGCTGCACGGAATTGGCTTGAGCTCGGCGAACGGGCCCCCCGCGCCGCGCGTTTTGCATCATCTGTTGTCCTGCTCCGCGATTCGCCGACCGGCCTGGAAACGTGGATGGGTTACCGTCCCGGTTCCTCGCCTTTGGGCGTTGTCGCGTTTCCCGGCGGCTCGCTGGAACCCAGCGACGACGACGCCCTCGGCTGGCTCGGCCCCTCGCCTCAGCATTGGGCTGAGACGCTGGGGACCGCCGACGTCGGACTTGCCCGCCGCCACGTGGTGGGCGCCATCCGCGAACTGTTCGAGGAGACCGGCGTGCTGCTGGCCGGCCCCGACTTGTCCTCCACAGTGGAGGCGACGTCCACTCCCGAGTGGATGAAGGCCCGCGAGGCCGTGGCGGCCCAGGACAAGTCGTTCACGGACGTCCTGGCCAAGCGCGGCCTGTCGCTGCGGACGGACTTGCTCAAGCCGCTGGTCAACTGGCTCAGCCCGGACTTCGCGCACAGGCGCTTCAATACCCGCTACTTCGCCGCCACTCTTCCCGTGAACCAGCAGCCATCGCTGCTGGCCAGCAAGGGTGTCTGGGGGCGTTGGGTGTGCGTTTCCAAACTCATGGCCGAGCGCGAGACCACTGCGCTTGGGGATGAAATCGGCCAGGAAAACACCGTTGGCTTGCCGCTGGGCCAATTGCTGGTGCCGGGCTCGGAGATCATCCTTGAGAAGATGGCCGCTGCCCAGGGTTGCATTGCGTACCTCAGCTACAAGCGGAAGCCGCACATGTACCAGCCGCGGCTCGTTCAAGAGGATGGCGCGCTCATGCTCGAAGTCGAAGCGGCCCGGACGGTTTCAGGGGAGCCGCAGCGGGAACGCTGACGACACCCAAATCCGCTGGCGACACGAAAAATGCCTGGCGACTCCGGAATTCCGGGGTCACCAGGCATTTTCTGTGTCGCAGGAATTAACGGGAGCGCTGGCGGAGGCGCTGCATGTCCAGGATGACCACTGCGCGGGCTTCCAGGCGGAGCCAGCCGCGCTGGACGAACTCGGCGAGGGCCTTGTTGACCGTCTCGCGGGAAGCTCCGACCAGCTGGGCCAGTTCTTCCTGCGTGAGTTCGTGGGCCACCAGGACGCCGTCGGTCGCGGGCCGGCCGAAGCGGTCCGCGAGGTCCAGGAGGGCCTTGGCGACACGGCCCGGGACGTCCGAGAACACGAGGTCGGACAGGGAATCGTTGGTGCGGCGCAAGCGGCGGGCAAGTGCTTGGAGCAATTGTGCGGACACCTCGGGGCGGGTGCGCAGCAGGGCGTTGAGGCTTTCGTTCTTCAGGCCCGCCAGACGCGTTTCGGAAACGGCCGTGGCCGTCGCGGTGCGCGGGCTGGGATCGAACAGGGCCATTTCACCGAAGAGCTCGCCCGGGCCGAGGATGGCCAACAGGGATTCGCGGCCGTCCGGAGAGGTGCGGCCGAGCTTAACCTTGCCGGACACGATGAAGTAGAGCTGGTCACCCTGATCGCCCTCACGGAAAACAGACGCTCCGCGTGAAAGGTCCACCTCTGTGAGTTCGTCCGTCAGCAGACGGAAAGCGTCGTCGTCAAGGGTGGCGAAGAGGGGTGCGCGGCGCAATACCTCGATATCCATGAAATCTCCTGAGTAAAAGTTCGGCTGGGGCGCTTCAGCCATTGTTTCAGAATTTTGTCGCGTCTGTGACGTACTTGGCAGCCGAAACGCCCTAAATCACGCGGAAGAGGCCCAAAACCGCGCCTCAAACGGCCGGGAATGCCCTGCTCGGCAGGGGCTTCGCGATCTGGACGACGGCCTGCTTCCGAAGGGAAGCTGTCAGTCTGTGCAACTACAATTGGGGCTTACCCGGCTGTGAGGAGCTTTGGTGTTCGGCTTGACCATATTGGACCTGGCGTTGATTTTGACGCTTCTTTCCTACCTGATCTACGGACTGCGCAACGGCTTCTTCGTGACGCTCGGAGGAATCGCGGGCTTCGCTGTAGGAGCAGCCGCGGCCTTTATCGCGGTCCCGCTCGTCGGCGAGTGGGTGAAGGACAGCGGCTGGAGGCTGACTGCCATTATCGGCTCGGCCGTGGTCCTCATTGTCTTGGGGCACGGTCTGGGTACCTGGATCGGACAAAGGGTCCGCAAAGCCTTGCGCATCCAGCCTTTGCACGCACTTGACCGCGTGCTGGGTGGTTTCGTCAGTTTGGTTGTTGCCGCACTCGTGATGTCCATGTTGGCTTTCAGCATCGGTTCCTTGGGCGTGCCCTTCGTTTCGCAGCAACTGGCCGATTCCAAGGTGATCCGCTTCATCGACACCATGACGCCCACACCGGTCAAGGCCAGCGTGGCGCAACTGCGTTCCAAGGTCATGGGCAACGGCATTCCGCAGCTCATCGAAGGCATCGGCCCCGTTGCTCCTGTGCCCGTTCCGAACACGAGCACCGACACTCCCGCACTCAACAATGCGGCCCACTCCGTGCTGAAGATTGCCGGGACGGCCTACCAGTGCGGCCAGAACCAGACAGGCTCCGGCTTTGTTGTCTCCCCTGGCCGCGTGGTGACCAACGCCCACGTGGTGGCCGGAGTGTCGCAGCCTGTAGTGGAAATCCCCGACGGCGGTGCGTTGCCTGGCCGCGTGGTCTACTTCGACAGCCAGCGCGACCTGGCCGTCATCGCCGTCGACGGCCTCCCGACGGCGCCGCTGCAGTTGAGCCCGGATCTTCCGGCCGGTTCGCCCGCGGCTTTCGCCGGCTACCCGCATGGTGGTCCGTTCCAGTCCAAGCCGGCCGCGGTGGAGGGCATCTCGACCCTGCTGGTCCCGGACATTTACGGCAACAACCCGTCCCCGGAGCAGGTCTACAAGCTGGCGGGAGACGTGCAACCGGGCAACTCGGGCGGTCCGCTGCTGACCACCCAGGGACAGGTTGCCGGCGTTGTCTTCGCCAAGACCACTTCGGATGTGGCGGTGGGCTACGCGCTCACCATGGACGAGCTCTCTCCGGTGGCACAGCAAGCACCATCGCTCAGCGACGCCGTCTCGTCGGGCCAGTGCACCAAGAAGTAGGCCGCCCACCAAGGGACATGCTTAGTCCGAGGGTCTAGACCGCGGTGGCGAGGTAGTCGATGGCCAGCTTGTAGCCCTCGACTCCCGCGCCGACGATCACCGCGGAGCACACCGGGGACAAGTAGGAGTGGTGCCGGAACTCTTCGCGCTGGTGGACATTGGTGATGTGGACTTCGACGGCGGGAAGCTGCACTGCCGCGAGCGCGTCCCGCAGTGCCACGGACGTGTGCGTGTAAGCACCCGCATTGATGACGATCCCGACGGCGGTCCCGCGGGCGCCATGGATGGCGTCCAGGAGGTCGCCCTCGTGGTTGGACTGGACACAGTCCACCGTGAAGCCGTTGGCCTCGGCGGCGGCCATGGCGAGCTGTTCGACGTCGGCCAAGGTGGACGTGCCGTACTTTTCCGGCTCGCGCGTGCCCAGCAGGTTCAAATTGGGGCCGTTGAGGACGAGGATGGTGCCGCGACCGGCTTCGGTGGCGGTGGGAGCTTCAGTCATGACTCCCAATCTATCGGTGCGCCGAGCCTGTCCGGCGTTTCTTACGCTGCCCGGTTGCGCCGCGGCCCTGGACAGCGTAAGAAACACCGAACAGCGTAAGAAACACCAAACAGCGTAAGAAACACCGAACAGCGTAAGAAACACCAAACGGCAGCTACACCGCAGTAATGCGGAGCAGCAACGCGTGCTCAGGGTTCAGGACCGGCAAGGGGAGTCCCACCTCCGCAAGGAAGCGGCCGCTTGCCTGGGCTCCGGATGGCAGCCATGCCGGAGGTTGCACCTGGGTGAACGTGCGGGCATAGTCCGCATCGCCAGGCGCGGGGAAAATTGCTTGCACCCTGTAAGAGCGCTCGGGGTCGAGGCCCGGAACAGCGACGCGCCCGGGTTGTTCGGCGAACGACGTCCGGGTGCTGACGACGGCGAACAGCGCGGACGCGCCGTCGTCGGACACCACACCGTGCAACATCAGTGAGTCGTCGGGAACGTCCGCGCGGACCATCCGCCCGCTGTGGATGAGCCCCCGGTGCTCCTTGTAAAGGCCGATGAAGCGCTTGAGCTCCTCGCGTTCGGCGCCTTGGACGTGGCGGACATCCCATTCCATGCCGAAATGCCCGAATAGCGCAGTGATGGCGCGGAAGGAGAGATCGTGCGTGCGGGCCGTGGTGTGCGAGGTGGTGGGGCCGATATGCCCGCCCACCAGTTCCGGCGGAACCACTACGCCGGTCCAGCGCTGGATGGTCTGCCTCTCGAGGGCGTCGTTGCAGTCCGATCCCCAGATCCGGTCGGTCCGCTCAAGGATGCCGAGATCCACCCGGGCCCCGCCTGAGGAGCAGCTTTCGATTTCGACGCCGGGGTGGGCCTTGCGGAGCTCGTCGAAGAGCCGGTACGCGGCGAGGGTTTGCGCGTGTACGGACGCACGGCCCGCATGGCCGTGCTCGGCGAGGTCCCGGTTCTGGTCCCATTTGAGGTACTTGATGTTGTTTTCCCCGAGCAGGGCGTCGATCCGCTCGAAGACGTACTGCCAGGCCGCCGGGTTGACGAGGTCGATGATGTGCTGGTGCCGCCATTCCAGAGGGAGGCGGCCGCCGTCCTTGTGGGAGAGTGCCGCGGGGCCCACGATCCAGTCGGGGTGCGCCCGGGCAACATCGGAATCCAGGTTGACCATTTCCGGTTCCACCCAGAGCCCGAATTCCATGCCATGGGAGTTCACGGCTTCGATGAGCGGTGTCAGGCCATCGGGCCAAAGGGTTTCGTCGACGTACCAATCGCCCAGGCCCGCGTGGTCGTCGCGGCGCCCGCGGAACCACCCGTCGTCGAGCACGAAGCGCTCAACGCCCAGCTCCGCAGCGGACTCGGCGAGCTCGATCAGGGTGTCCAGCTTGTGGTCGAAGTACACGGCCTCCCAGGTGTTGAGGACCACTGGTCGGGGCTTGCCGGCGGGGAGTCCCGTGGAAGCCGCGGGAAGGACGTGATGCGGGCGCGAGCGGAACCAGCTGTAGAACGCTTCGCTGATGCCGTCCAGGCCACGGTCCGAGTAGGCGGCAAACAGGGCGGGTGTGGTGTAGCCCTCGCCGGGCTGGAGGACTACTTCGGCCGGGCCCAGGAGCTCGGAGCCGCCGATCATCGTGCGGCCATCGGCCACGGTGTCGGCGAATTGTTCGTGGTTGCCGCTCCACGCCAAGTGGGTGGCCCAGACCTTTCCGTGGCGGTTGCCGAATCCGGCGGTGCCCACCGCGAAAAGCAGCGAGGAATCGTGCCCCGTGCGGCCGTGGCGACCCGTGCGCACCCACGTCCCTTGCTGCACGGGCCGGCGCTGTGGGTGCCGTTCGCGGCACCAGCGCCCGGTGAGGTCAAGGAGTTCGACGGCGTCCGGCCCCACCGGGAGGACGGTGGCCAGTTCGTCGAGCTGGAAGGGGGACGTGCCGTCGTTGACCGCGGTGTGGCGCAGCTCCAGAAGGCCGCCGGGGTGAAGGGTGAGTGTGGACGTCACGGTGATTCCGGCGTCGGGGTCCTTCTGGACAATCGCTGCGGAGGCGACGGCGGAGCTAGGGTCAGCCTGCACTTCCACCACGCGAAGCCGGGCCGAAAAGTCCAGTCCCGGAACGCCGTCGGCGATTCGCTGGCCGCGGAGGCCGGGGCGGCCCAGCCACGCGGAGGAGCCCTGCGGGAGGAGTGCGGCCGGTACGTTGGCGTCGACGGCGGAGTGCGGAATGGGTTCGCCCAGGATGGCAAGGTCCGGGAGGGTGCTGCCGAGATCGGCACCCCAGTGGATGACCTCGGCCTCTCCGTTATCGAAACTGACCACCAGGCTTGTGCCGGCGGAACGGAGGTGGAGCGGGTCCATGGGCTGGTTCACTTTCAGAGAGTCGTGTGTCGCGTGATGCGGGAGTGGAGAGTCCGGGCGCCGCCGTCAAAGGAGTGAAAGCGGCGGCGCCCGGACTGGCTTGGCGGGACTGGTGTTACTTGAAGAGGTTGTTGACCTGGTTGTTGGCGTCGGAGAGGGAGCTGGCCGGCTTCTTGCCGCTCAGTACTGCGTCCATTGCGGGCTTCATGATGCCGTCAACTTTGGCAGCCTTGTCCGCGATGGGGAAGAGGAACGTGGTCCCGTCTTTGACCTGCTGGGTGAAAGCGGAGACGTCAACACCCTTGGCCGCGAACGCCTTGGCGGCCAGGTCAGAGGACGTGCTGATCGCCGGGAACACAACAGCCTTGTTGGCGACGACGTCCTGGCAAGCCGACGAGCCGAGGTACTCGACCCACTTGGTGGCCGCTGCCGGGTTCTTGGTGCCTGCCCAGATGGAGTCGGCGAGGCCGTTGAACATTGACGCGCGCTTACCGCTCGGACCAACCGGCGTGGGGGCGATTCCGGTCTGGATGCCCTTGTAGGCGGTGTACTGGCCGATCATCCATGAGCCGCTGGTATTGATTGCGGCCTTGCCCGCGCCGAAGTTGTCCGACACGCTGGCGCCTACCGTTGTTTCGAGTTTGGGCATGTAGCCCTTGTCCGCCAGTCCGGCCCACCAGGCGATGGTTTCCTGGAACTTGGGGTCGTCGTAGTTGAACTTGGTGCCCCACGGGTTCTTGTCGGTAGCGGTCCAGCCGGTGGTGGCTGCGAGGAAGCTCCATTGGGTCTGGCCCTGGCCGGAACCGGAGGACTCCAAGCCCAAGCCGTAGACGGCCACATTGTTCTTGTCGAAGCCGGCCTCGTCTCCGCGCTTGCCGTTCTTGTCCACGGTCAGGTGGGCAATGGTCTTTTCGTAGCTGCCGCCGTCCTTGGGGTTCCAATCGAGCTTGGCCATCTGCTCGGCGGTGATCCCGGCGGAGTCGGTCATCGCCTTGTTGTAGAAGAGGCTGATGGTGTCCCAGTCCTTCGGGAGGCCGTAGCGCTTGCCGTCTTGGCCTACCCAGAGATCGGCCAGGCCCTTGTTGTAGCTGTCCAGCTTGACGCCGTCCTTGGCTACGGCATCGTCGAGGGCCAGCAACTGCTTCTTGGAAGCAAACTCCGGGTACTTGGACAGGTGGTCGGTGAAGACGTCCGGGGCGGTGCCGGACACGAAGCCGTTGGTCAGGGTGGTCCAGTAGTCGTCCCAGCCGCGCTGGGTGATTTTGACCGTGATGTTCGGGTTTGCCTTGGTGAAGTCGCTCGCGCACTGCTGGTATGCCGGGAGCTGGTTGGCATCCCACAGCCAGTAGTTGATCTCGCCCTTTGCTTCGCTGGAGACGGGGGTGGAACTGCCACAGGCGGAGAGTGACAGCGCGGCTGCGGCAGCGACGGCGACGGCGGCTGCGACGGTGCCAATGGATTTCTTCATGGTGGACCTTTCAGGGGGTTGCGATGGAACGGGGCGGTGCTGGGGATGACTTACTTGATGCCGGAGAAGCCGATGGAGTTGACCACCTTCTTGCCGAAGGCGATGAAGAGGATCAGGACGGGCAGCGCTGCCACGAGGGTGGCGGCCATGAGCCCACTCCAGTCCGGCGCCCCTTGCGGGGACTGGGACTTGAAGACGCCCAGTCCCACAGTGAGGACGCGGACACTTTCGTCCTGGCCCACCAGGAGCGGCCAGAAGTACTCGTTCCACTGACCGATGAAGGTCAGCAGGGCCAGGGTGGCCAGGGGTGCTGCGGCGTTGGGGATCACGATCTGGAAGAAGATCCGGAGGTGCTTGGCGCCGTCGAGCATGGCTGCCTCTTCCACTTCGCGGGACATGCTCAGGAAGAACTGGCGCAGGAAGAAGATGGCGAACGGGGTCATGAACATGAAGGGCAGTGCCAGCCCGGCGAAGGTGTTGAGCAGGCCCAGGTTCTTGATCATCAGGAAGTTGGGCAGGGCGGTGAAGATCGGCGGGACCATCATGGTGGCCAGGAAGATCGCGAACACCTTGTTCCGGCCGGGCCAGCGCAGGCGGGAAAAGGCGTAGGCGGCCATTGCGCTGAAGAACACCTGGCCTGCGGTGGTCATGGTGGCGAAGACGATCGAGTTGCGCAGGTAGAGCCAGAAGTTGATGTCAGCGCCGGAACCGCCTTCGGCGATTGCCTGCTCGGGGCTCTGTAGCCCGAAGACCCGCTGGAACGCGCCCCAGCTGAAGTCCGCGGGAAGGAGGTTGCCGGCGTTCGAGGCGAGCGAATGGTTGCTGGACAGTGCAGTCCGGAGCATCCAGAGGAACGGGGCGAGGGTGACCACGACGGCGATCGCTACGAGGACCCAGGCACCTGCGCGGCGCCAGTTGAAGGGTTTCGTGCGGGGGCGGCGCGATTGCGGAGAGCCGACGACGGCGGTGGCGGACTCGCGCGAGCGGCGGGAATTGGTGGAGGTACTCATGGCGGGGCTTCCTTAGTCCAGGTCCGTCTCGTTGCCTTTGAGGAACTTCATCTGGATGAAGGCCACGAGGGCGAGAATGATGAAGAGAATGACGGACAGCGCTGAGGCGTAGCCGAAATCGGACTCGCCGAACGCCTTTTGGTAGATGTACATCTGGATGACCCGGGAGGCATTGACGGGTCCGCCTCCGGTAGTCACGGCAACGGTGTCGAAGACCTGGAATGAACCGATGACGGTGACCACAAGGACCAGGACCAGCACCGGGCGAAGGAGCGGCATGGTGATGCTCCAGAAGGTCCGGGTGGGGGAGGCGCCGTCAAGGTTGGCTACCTCGTAGACGTGGTTGGGGATGGCCTGCAGGCCGGCGAAGATCAGCAGGGCCGTGTAGCCCATGTGCCGCCACACGTTGACGAAGGCGATAGTCGGAATGGCCCATTGATCGCTGCCGAAGAAGGCGATGCGGGGCAGGCCCATCCAGTTGATGATCTCGTTCACGATGCCCAGCTGGTAGTCCAGCATCCAGAACCAGAGCAGCGCGACGATCACGTTAGCCACGAGGAACGGCAGCAACAGGACGCCGCGGATGAAGGTGGACTTGGCCACGCGGTGCATGAGGAGCGCGAGTCCGATGGCGATGACGGTCTGGAAACCGATGTTCAGTGCAACGTATTGGACGGTGACGGCCATCGCGTTCCAGAACAGGTCGTCGCTGAAGATCGACGTGTAGTTCTTCAGGCCGATCCAGGTGGGATCACCCAGGATGCTGTACTCGGTGAAGCTGAGGTAGATGCCCCGGATGGTGGGGACGAGGAAGAAAAGAACAAAGCCGATCATCGCCGGGAAGATGAAGAGCAACGCGATCTTCAAGTCACCGATCCGGCGGATGCCGAACCTTTTTGGTTTGCCCGGTTGGGGAAGCGCGGCGGGCTCCGCTTGTTTGGCAAGGGTGGTCATCTTCGACCCTTTCCTGACTGTGATGTGGGTTACAACTGATGGAAATCTACACGAGTAGATATGAAGGGGTCAAGTGGTCTTGTGAACTTTTGTTCGATTATTTTGGATTTATTGCTTTTTATTGACTCGAGTAGATCCCAGTGATTCACTGGCCTGAGTCACTCGTCGAGCCTCTCCGGGCGCGGCGATGGCATTCTGAAGCCAGCCACACGAATCGAAGGGCTAACAATGACGTTTTCAATGGGAGTAGTAGGCCTCGGCCAGTTCGGGGGCCAATTCGCCCACCTCTTCAAGCTCCACCCCGGGGTTTCCGCGGTCTACGCAGTGGACGAGCTCCCTGAACGGGCGTCCAAAGCTGTTGAACAGCTGGGGCTCGACGGCACTATGGGCAGTTTCGACGAGCTGCTGGCCTCCGACGTCGACGCCGTCGCTATCTTCACGCAACGCTGGACGCACGGGCCCTTGGTGATCAAGGCGCTGCGCGCCGGAAAGCACGTCTATTCGGCTGTTCCGATGGCAATCTCGGAGGAACAGATCGCCGGGATCATCGACGCCGTGCGTGAAACCAAGCTTGTCTATGCCATGGGAGAGACCAGCTTCTACAACCCCGCAACCGTCTATGCGCGCAAGCAGCACGCCGCCGGCAAGTTCGGCCGCATCTTCTACACCGAAGGCGACTACGTCCACGACATGGACCTGGGCTTCTACGAGGCCTACCAGTACAGCGGCGGCGAAAACTGGAAAGCAACCGCCAGCTACCCGCCCATGCTGTACCCGACGCACGCCATCGGAGGCGTGCTGGGCGCCATACCGGGCCACGCCGTGAGCGTCAGCTGCATCGGCGTCAAGGACGATCGCGGCGACGGCGTCTTCGACAAAGAAGTCAGCATGTTCGACAACGACTTCTCCAACGCCACTGCGCTGTTCGAAATGAACGACGGCGGCGCGATGCGCACCAACGAGATGCGCCGCGTCGGCTACCCCTCGCATATCCGCGAATCGCGCTTCCGCTTCTTCGGCACGGAGGCAAGCTTCGAACAGCTGGCCACCACCACGCTGTGGCAGGACAAGGAGGGGGTCTTGGACGTCTCGGACCAGGTGGAGACCAAGCCGAGCATGTCGGCCGATGACCCCTCGTTGGCGGACGTCGCCCCCGAACTTCGCGGTGCGTTCATCTCCGGCCTCGCTCCGGTGCACGACGCCGGACGGCTCCCCGTTGAATTCGAGGGAGCCCCCACCGGGCACGAAGGCAGCCACCAGTTCCTGGTGGACGACTTCGTCACGGCCGTGAACAAGGGAAGCCTTCCTCCGGTCAACGCGTGGGTGGCGGCGCGCTTCACGCTCCCCGGCGTCGTGGCGCACGAGTCCGCGCTCCGCGGCGGGGAACGGCTCCCCATCCGCGATTTCGGCGATGCTCCGGAGGCTTTGTAGCTAGCATGATCCAATGACTACTTCGGCAGTGCACACCCCGCGCGGACCGGTGACGCGCAAAGACGTGGCCCGGTACGCCGGGGTGAGCACCGCCGTCGTGAGCTATGTGGTGAACGGCGGCCCCAAGAAAGTGGCGCCGGCAACGGAAGCGAAGGTCCAGGAAGCCATCCGGATCCTGGGGTACCGGCCGAATGCCGCCGCGCGTGCGCTCAAAATGGGGTCCAACCAGACCATCGGCCTCGTGATTCCGGACTCCAGCAACCCGTTCTGGGCCCTGCTGGGACACGCTGTGGAAGTGGCTGCCGCCGAGCGCGGCTATGCCTTGCTGCTGACGAATTCCGACAACAAGCTGGACTCCGAACGCCGCCACATCCGCAACCTCGCTGACCGGCAGGTTGATGGCGTGGTCCTGGCCAGCGTCATGTTCGAACCCGATCTACTGGAGCTTTTCGGCACTGAAATCCGCTCGGTCCTGCTGAACCATGCCTCGATCGCCCCTGGTTTCAACAGCGTCGGAGTGGACCTTGAGGCCGGAGCCCGCTTGGCCGTGGAACATTTGATCGGGCACGGACACACCAACATCGGACTCGCCATGGGCATCACGGCGGACAACGTGACGGACGGACGGGAAGAGGGGTGGCTGCGTGCTCTGCAAGCCGCCGGTCTGCCTCCTGGACCCCTTGCGCGCGACGGTTTCGACCGCCCCGGGGGCTACGCTGCCGGACAACGCCTCCTGGCATCTGCCAACCGTCCGACGGCGATCTTCGCCAGCTCCGATATGCAGGCAATCGGGGTCCTGCGGGCAATCCGCGAGGCAGGTCTCTCCGTTCCGGAGGATATCGCCGTGGCGTCCTTCGACGGCTCGGTTGAGGCCGAATACACCTGGCCGGCCCTGACCACGGTGGAACAGCCGGTGTGGGAGATGGCAGAGGCCGCAGTATCCGCGCTGGTGGGCGAGAACCGCAACGAACCCCCGCAGCACAGGGTCTTCCCCACCCAGCTCCGCATCCGCCAATCGTGCGGGTGCCCGTAACGCCTTCCCCGCCCACGCGTTAGTGAGCGGCGATCCTGAGCTTCCCGACGCCGTCGGCGAGGATGCGCCGGGCATCCTCGCCGAGGTGCGAGTCCGTCACGAGTACGTCGGCTTCCTCCAGCTGGGCAATCGATGCAATGCCGACAGTTCCCCACTTGCTGTGGTCCGCCAAGACCACCACGTTGCGTGACGCGCTGATGAACGCCCGGTTGGTTTCGGCTTCCTGCAGGTTCGGCGTGGTGAATCCGGCGTCCGCATCCATGCCGTGGACGCCCAGGAACAACATGTCCAAATGCAGTTGCTTCAGCGCGGCCGTCGCGATGGGACCCACCAGAGCGTCCGACGGCGTGCGCTCGCCGCCCGTCACGATGACCGGGAAAGCCTCCCGCGAACCTGAGGCGTTGTGGAAGAGATCCGCAATCCTGATGGAGTTCGTCACCACCGTGATCCGCGGGCCTTCCAGGAGTACCTTGGCGAGCTCGTAGGTGGTGGTTCCGGCGCTCAAGCCCACGGCCATGCCTTCGTGGACCAGGGTGGCGGCCTCGACGGCGATCGCGTGCTTTTCGTCGACCAGTTGGGTGGATTTCAGCTCAAAGCCGGGCTCGTGGGTCCGGGCATCGCCCGGTATCTTGGCCCCGCCATGGATGCGCTCGACGAGCCCGGACTCCTCAAGCGACTCGATGTCGCGCCGAACAGTCATGGCTGAGACGCCCAGCAGTTGCGCGAGGTCCGAGACGCGGACAACGCGTTCACGCTGGACGGCGTCGACTATGGCGGTGTGGCGGGCTGCCTGAAGCATCGGAGCCTTTCTGGACGGACGGCGGGTGGCTAGGCGGGAGTGGCGACGACGGCGACGCCTCCGGCAGTAAGGTTTAGCGTACCTCCGGTAGGTGTCCCGCCCAGGAGCTCGACGCCGTCGAGCGGCACCTCCACGTCCCGCGCGCTGTGGTTGATGACGAAAGTCCAGTCCTTGGTGCCGTTGCTCCTGCGGACGATTTCCACGTCTTCCGGAGGCTGAACGCCCAGGACCGGTGCCACTCCGGCGTCCGAGCAGAGGAGCTGGACGAGTTCGGCCAGCCCCTCGCGGCCCAAGGTCGTGGCGACGTAGTAGGCGGCACCGCGCCCGGCGGATCCCGCCCGGCGGGTCACCGCGGGCGAGCCGTCGACGCCGGTGCGTGCGCCGCTTGTGTCCGTGCCGCCGTCGAACGTGGCAAGAACCTCCGCCCCGGTTGCCTTCCCCAGCTCGCTCCAGACCGTCCCCGAGCCGAAGCGGCTCAAGCCCACGGCATCGCCTGAGCGCAGGGGGAAGAATTCCTCCATGCTGACGCCCAGCAGTTCGGAAAATGCCCCTGGGTAACCGCCGCCGTTGACCGGATCCATCCGGATGTGGTCGTTCTCGTCAACGATCCCGGAGAAATACGTGATCACGAGGGTTCCGCCGGCTTGGACATACTCGTGGAGCTTCGCGGCGGCCTCATCGGTGACGAGGTACAGCATGGGCGCGATCACCAGTTTGTAGCCGGAAAGATCGTCGGTGCTTTGCCGGATGTCCGTGGTGATGCCGGCCCGGTAGAGCGCATCGTGCCAGCGCCGCGATTCCGGGAGGTTCCGCGCGTCTTCGCTGGGATGCGAGTCCAGTTCGGTGCCCCAGCGGGCGTCGGTGTCATGGATGATGCAGGCTTCGGCCTGGACCGTTGAGCCGGCCACCTCCGAAATGCTCTCGAGCGCCCGGCCCAGCTCCACCACTTCGCGCCACACTTTGCTGTCGCGGCCGGCGTGGGGGACCAGTCCGGAGTGGTACTTTTCGGCCCCGGCGCGGGAAGCTCGCCATTGGAAGAACAACACGCCGTCGGTTCCGCGGGCCACGTGCTGCAGGGAATTGCGCAGCATTTCGCCCGGCACTTTGGCCACGTTGCGGGGTTGCCAGTTGACTGCCGAGGTGGAGTGTTCCATGAGGAGCCATGGTTTGCCCTGTGCCCAGCCGCGGGTGAGGTCCGCCGTCATGGCCAGGTCCTGGAAGTTCCGTTCGTCGGCGGCAATCAGATAGTGGTCGTTGGACACCACGTCCATGTGCCCGGACCAGCGCCAATAGTCCACAGGGGCGTTCAGGCCCATGTTGAAGCCCATGAAATTGGTGGTGACGGGGTGCTTCGAATGTGCCCTGATGATGTCTGCCTCCGCGTTGAAGCACTCAAGCAGGGCGTCGGAGGAGAACCGCGCGAAATCCAGTTGCTGCGTGGGGTTAACCCACGTTCCCGAACGCCGCGGCGGCAGGATCTCGGCCCAGTCGTAGTAATGCTGGGACCAGAAGGCCGTACCCCAGGCCTCATTGAGCGCGTCCAGGCTCCCGTACCTGACCTGGAGCCATTCCTGGAAGCCACGCTCCGCGTGCGGGCCGAAGTCCGGTTGGTTGTGGCAACCGTACTCGTTGTGGACATGCCACATCACGACGGCGGGGTGACCCGCGTAGCGCTGGACGATCGCCGTCGTCAGGGCTGCTGCGGCCCGGCGATAGTCCGGCGAGCACGCCGCGAAGGCCTGCCGCGAACCGTAGCTTTGCCGGACGCCGTCGGCATCCACCGGGAGCGAATCGGGGTACTTGCGGCTGAACCACGGCGGGGGAGAAGCGCTCGCGTTCGCGAGATCCACGCTGATCCCGTTGGTGTGGAGCAGGTCCAGGATCCTGTCGAGCCAGGCGAACTCGTAGCGGCCTTCTTCGGGCTCCAGAAGGGCCCAACTGAAGATGCCGACACTGACCAGGTTCACTCCGGCTTCCTTCATGAGGGCGACGTCGTGTTTCCAGACCTCTTCGGGCCATTGTTCCGGGTTGTAGTCGCCGCCGAACGCGATCCGGCCGCCCAACTTGTCGACGATGTAATCCATTGCCATGCGTTTTATCCTTTGCTGGAACCGAGCGTGAGGCCGGCCACGAATTGGCGCTGCAGCACGAGGTAGATGATCAGGGTGGGTATCACGGTGATGGTGGCACCGGCCGCCAGGAGGTTGTAGTTGCTGAGGAACTCGCCCTGCAGGTTATTGATGGCCGTCGTGATGGGCAGCCGGTTTCCGCTTTGGATGAAGAGCAGCGGCCAGAAGAAATCGTTGTAGATGAAGATGACTTCCAGGGTTCCGAGCGCCGCGAGGGCGGGTCGGCACAGCGGCAGGATGATGTTCCAGTACTGCCGCCAGATCCCGGCCCCGTCCACCAGTGCGGCTTCCGTCAGGTCGGACGAGAGGGCCTTCATGTAGTTGGAAAGCACGAAGGTGCAAAAACCGATCTGGAACGCAGTGTCCACGGCGATCACCGAGATGTAGGTGTTGAGCAGGTTGCCGGAATCGCTGAAGGAGTACGGCAGCGTGACATGTTTGAACATCTCGAACAACGGAGCCGCCAGGACCTGCGGCGGCAGGAGGTTGCCGGCCGTGAACATGATCAGGAGCGTGACGTTGAACTTCCAGCTCACCCTGGAGACGGCGAATGCCATCATCGAGGCGAAGAACAAGGTCAGGAGCACCGAGGGGACGGTGATGATCACCGAGTTCAGGAGGTATTTCGAGAATCCGCCCTGGGTCCAGGCCGTGATGAAGTTGTCGAAATTGAAAGTGCCGCCAAGGCTGAAGTAGCCGTATTTGTCCGTGTCCGCCTTGGGACGCAAAGCCGTGAACAAGGACCAACCCAGCGGAATAAGCCACATGATGGCCATGACGGTCAGGAAGATGTGGGTCCCGTAGTGGCGTTTGCCGGAGTTCCTGGCGCCCGTGGCTGTTGTACGCGGGATGGGGTTGGCGAGGGTGCTCATGCCTTGCTCTCCTTGCCGAAGGTGCGGATGAGGTAGAAGACGATGGGGATCAGCGAGATGACCAGGAGAATGACCGCGAGGGACGAACCGACGCCGATCACCTGGCCTTCGCCGATCAGGTTCTGGATCACCAGGGCGCTAATCAATTCAAGGCCGTTGGTCCCTCGGTTGATGACGTACACAATGTCGAAGGCACGGAGCGACTCGATGATCGTGATCACCACGATCACGATGTTCACAGGGCGCATAGCCGGGAAGACGATGCGGAAGAACGTCTGCGCGGCGCTGGCGCCGTCAATCGACGCCGCTTCCCGCAGCGAGGGGTCCACGCCCTTGAGCCCGGCCAAGTACAGGATCATGACGTAGCCCGCGTGGCGCCACGTTGCCGCAACCATGGCCGCCCAGATATTCACGTTCGAATTTCCGAACCAGTCCACGGCTTGTGGTGTGCCCGCCGTGCCCAGGAGGTAGTTCAGCAGTCCGCTGTCCCGGTTGTAGAAAAGCTGCCAGATGATGCCGATGAGGGCCAGCGACAACATGACCGGCGTAAAGAAGATGCTCTGGTAGATCTTGCTGCCGCGTATCTTCTGGTCCAGGAGCACTGCCAGCAGCAGGCCGAGGGGTGTTGCGATCAGGGCCAGGAAGACGAGCCAGAGGACGTTGTGTTGAATGGCGGGCCAGAAAGGGGGATAGTCCTGGACCACGTAGTGGTAATTGTCCGGCCCTGCGGCCTTGATGTCCTTCAGGTCCAGGCCGTTCCAGCGGGTGAAGCTCAGCGCGATGGAGAAGAGCGTGGGCAGCCAGACAAGCAGGAGCTGGATCAGGGTAGGCACGCCCACCATGATGGCGAGGACGAATTTGTCGCGGCGCGTGAGGCGGCGGACCCTGCCTGCTTTGCCGGTCCGCCTGCCGGTGCCGGGCTGGCTCTTGCCGGCCGTGGTTCGCCCGGCAGCACCGGGTTCGCTGTCCGGTGCTGCCGGTTTCTCGGCGGTAGTACTCATGGGGATTCCTTCAGCTACTGGGCTGCGTAAAGGGTCTTGGCCTGCGCTTCAAGGTTCTTGACGTCCACGGTGCCGTCCTTGATGAAGGACTGCAGCGCGGGGATCATTACGTTGTTGGCCATGGCAGGGAGGGCGTCACGGTCCAGGAACTGGCTGATGTACTTGGCGTTGGAGATGGTGTCTGCACACTTCTTGTTCAGCGGGGTGAACTTTGACGTGTCGGCGCCCTTGACGGTGGCGATGTTGGAGCCATCCACGGCTGAATAGGCGTTCTGGCCTTCGGCGGATCCCATGAACGCCAGGAAGTCGTGAGCCGCCTTGTTGTCGCCGCCCTTCTTGGACAGGAGCAATCCGTCGATGGGGGCCTCGACGGCGTCGGTGCCTTCCACCGCGATTTCCGGGAACGGGAAGAAATCGATGTCCGCCAGCACGGCGGGGTCCGTGAATTGCTGGGTCACGAACGAACCCAACAGGTACATGCCGGTCTTCTTGGCTTCGAGTGCCTTGGCCGCGTCCTGCCAGGTCTGGCCGAGGGCATTGGGGTCCTGGAACGGCAGGAGGGCCTTCCAGGTGTCGAAGACGTCGCTGACCTTCTTCTGGTCCCAGCTTTCCTTGTGGGCGGTCAGGTCCACGTGGAACTGGTAGCCATTGAGGCGCATGTTGATGTAGTCGAAGGTGCCCATGGCCGGCCAGCCGTCCTTGTCCGCGAAGCCGATGGGGATGATGCCGTCGGTCTTCATCTTCGTGGCCAAGGTCTTCAGCTCATCGAAGGTCTTGGGGACTGCGTAGCCCTTCTCGGCCCAGAAGCTCTTCCGGTAGAAGAAGCCCCACGGGTAGTTGTAGTTGGGGACCAGGTACATCTTGCCGTCCGGGCCGGTGGAGGCCTTCTTCATGGCGTCGGAGAAGTTGCTGCCGATCGTTGCCCATACGTCGTCTACGGGAGCCAGGAGGCCCTTGCCCGCGTAGTACTGCATGCGGTAGCCGGCGAACCACGTGAAGGCATCGTCCGGGCTGCCCTGGAGGTAGGAGTTGATCTTGTTCTGGAAGTCGTTGTGCGGGACGACGTTGGTGGCCACCGTGATGCCGGACTTCTTGGTGAAGGCATCGGTGACGGCTTTGTAGGCGGCCTTGGGAACGTCGTCCGAGGAACCTGAACCGAAGGTCAGGCTGTTCGAGGAAGCTCCGGGAGCCGGTCCGGAACCGCCAGTGCAAGCAGCCAGCAGCGGAATGCCGGCGAGCCCAGCAGCGCCTATACCGAGCGTTTTCAGGATGGTGCGGCGTCCAGGGCCGGCGTTGTAGGCCGACTGGAACGGGTCAAGATTCGCTGCCATGTTCTCTCCCTTGAAAGCGTGGTGCTTGTGAGTTATCTCACGTAGAACTCGACTATAACCGCTCAAAAGAGAACATGAAAGAACTAAATATAACATTCTTGCGACGGCGGGTTTTAAGACAAGAACGGCGGTCCTCCCGGGAGAGAACCGCCGACCTTGCGTGGTGCCTTGGCGCTTTTGTTTGCTTGGAGCAGAGCCTACTTCTTCAGCGATTCCGCGATCTGGGCCATGATGGTTGGGTCGGACAGGGTGGTGGCATCGCCCACTTCGCGGCCTTCTGCGACGTCCTTGAGGAGGCGGCGCATGATCTTGCCCGAGCGGGTCTTGGGCAGTTCGGGGACCACGAGGATGTGCTTGGGCTTGGCGATGGGGCCGATTTCCTTGCCCACGTGGTTGCGCAGCTCGAAGACGGTGGCGTCGCCGTCGTTGACGGCGTCCCCGCGCAGGATCACGAACGCGACCACGGCCTGGCCGGTGGTTTCGTCGGAAGCCCCGACGACGGCGGCCTCCGCCACCCAGGGGTGGGACACGAGCGCGGATTCGATTTCCGTGGTGGAGAGCCGGTGCCCGGAGACGTTCATGACGTCATCCACCCGGCCCAGGAGCCACACGTCTCCGTCTTCGTCTTTCTTGGCCCCGTCCCCGGCGAAGTACATGCCCTCGAAGCGGGACCAGTAGGTGTCCTTGAACCGTTCCGGGTCGCCCCAGATGCCGCGCAGCATCGCGGGCCAGGGTTCGCGGACCACGAGGTAGCCGCCGTGCCCGTCCGGGACGGACTCGCCGGCCTCGTCCACGA
>NZ_JBYSXB010000062.1:0-18577 GCF_058781765.1 Arthrobacter sp. FW306-1B-G06A
GTCCTCTACTTTCGGGCAGGTTTTTTAGGAAGCCGCAAGGTTCCCGCAAGCTTTTCTCGAAGTTTGGTTAAAGATTCGATCAAGTAGTTTTCGAGTGGTGGGAGGCAAATGCATTGCTGCCTCCCAGTAGTGGAAACGAGTAGCCCGCGGAGCCTCAGTAACCGTGGGCTGCCACATACTGCGGGAGGGTGTCGTCCCGCAGCGCCGCGGCCACTTCCCCGATCCCCGCGTAATCCGGCAGAACGATCGATTGTCCGTCTGGGGAAGTACCCGTGCCCGCGGTGGGCAAGGTGAAGAAGACTGATGCCGTGGGATCCACGGTGCGGAGTCCGTAGGCCAGGATGGCGACGGACATCGGGTCAAAGCCGTCGTCCACGGTGAGGTCATTGGCTGCGAATTGGACGAGTCCCAGCACGCTGGCAGGATTCTGCACGCCTCCCGAAAGCTTGACCAGGAGAGCGCGGAGGAACGTCTGCTGGTCGCGGACGCGCTGGTAGTCGCCGTCGACGAAGGCATGGCGCTCGCGGACAAACTCCAGGGCGGCCTGTCCATCCAAGTGGTTGATGCCGGCCACGAATTGATGCTGGGTCTCAATAGTGGAGGTGAACGGCAGCGTGACATTGACGTCGATGCCACCTAAGGCATCCGTGAGGAGTTTGAAGCCGTGGAAATCAAGCATGACCGTGTGGTCCACATGGGCGCCGAGCAGCGATTCCACCGTACGGACCACCAGGGGGGTGCCTCCCAGACCGAGGGCCGAATTTACTTTTGACGCGCCGAAGCCGGGGATGTCCACCCAATTGTCGCGCATGATCGAAATACCGTAGACCTTGTGCCGGTCCGCCGGAACGTGGATCAGCATCAGGCAATCCGAACGTTGGTCCGATGCCTGGCCTGTTGTGATGGTCTGGTTGTTCTCTTCTTTGGCATTTTCACGGCTGTCGCTGCCGATCACCAGGATGTTCATTGGCGCCGCCGGAAGCTCCGGGATTGTCGGCGGGGCAGGTGCGGGGGCAGATGCGGCTGCGGTTGGCTTACGGGTTTGAGTTGCCGACGGCGTGGGGGTCGCGGTGGGGCTTGAGGAGGACGGTGCGGAGGACGGGGTGTTGTTGGATCCGGCGATGACCGCGGCCAGAACCACCACCAGGGCCAGCAAAACTGCCAGTCCCGCCGCAAGCCACAGTCGCCGTCGTCCGTTCATGTCCGGAACGTATCACCCAGGTGGGTTAAAAACGCGGCAGGGAAGGCCTCATTTCGGCCACAAAAATCACCCGAGCGCAGTCCTGGTGTCTCGACAAAATAACGTCTTGGTAGCACGATGAGAGATAAATCTCTCGCCTTCACATGGGCCGGTTTTGCCGTGTCCTTTCGGTTCCGTAATGGGGGGCTCTCGGCCCACGGAACCGGACGTTATCCCTGCGAGCAAGGGAGGATCCTGCATGGCCCCAACGCCGTGGCGCCGCGCCGTATGCGGGGGACGGGCAGCAGTTGCGAGCTGAAGTTCATAGGGAATTAAAAGAAACCGAGTCACCGTCAAACGACGCCATGGTCTCCGGCGCCTCAAAATTTCCAGGCTAATAACAGCCGGTCAGCAAAGATTTTCCTAAGGAATGAGTCTTATGACTGCTCATCCAAAACCCCTCTTATTGCCGCGCTTTCGGGCGCTCATGATTTTGCTCCTTGCCCTGGTATTGCCGGTCGCGCTCAGCGGCACAGCGGCAGCGGACACTGGCAAATCCCCAAGGACGTGGACCGTCCAGGTCGGCTCCGAATCGTCGGACCAGGCCATCCAGGGAATGTCCTTCCTGCCGAAAAACATCTACATCAATGCGGGTGACAAGGTCACCTGGGAGGCCAACGCGGCCGAAATACATACAGTCACGTTCCTGGCCGCCGGGCAAACCATCGAGTCCACGCAACCCTTTGATCCATTCAGTCCCCTCTATATATCCGCGCAGGGCGGCACCTCCTACGACGGGCACTCCTATTACAACTCCGGCGTGATGTCGAACGTCTCGAACAGTGGGTTCTCCGAAGTCGGTTCCTACACCTTGAAGTTCCCGGATACCGGCGATTTCACGTACTACTGCCTGGTGCATGGCGCGGCCATGAAGGGCACAGTCCACGTGCGGGCCAAAGGTACGGACTACCCGTACACCCAGGAGCAATACAACAACCGGATAGAGCGTGCTGAACGGGCCATCATCCGTGACGGCTACCAGCTATGGAGCGACGCCCGCGACCAGGCGGACAACCACACCGTGATTGCCGGAGCCGACGACGGCGTGGCCAGCGTCATGCGGTTCATCGAGCCAAAGGTGGTCATCCACGTTGGCGAGAGCGTGAGCTTCGTGAACAACGGCATGGGCGAGCCGCACACGGTGACCTTCGGTGCCGAGCCGGCCAACCCGTTCCCGCCGCTGGGCGATCCGACGAATTACACGGGCGGGCAGCTCAATTCTGGGATCTTGCCGCCGGGCGTGACGTTCACGGTGACCTTCAACAAGGCAGGGGTGTACGACTACATCTGCGCACTCCACGACTACTTTGGAATGGTCGGCAAGGTGGTGGTGAAGGACTAGCTGCTGATTCGAACGCATACTGGGGCTTGTTTCCCGTACGTGGTAGTTTCTTGCATACCCGGGGCTGGTTTCCTGCATGGGCGCTACAAACACCCTGCCGGGAACCAAGCCCCGGGTTGCGGCGGGCCGTGAGCAGGCGGTGCGCACCGCCGTCGTACGCGTTGTATTCTGTACGCTTAGCTGAATTAATAAGCAACCTTATGAAATGAGTCTTTGCGCCATGTTGGACAGCCCTCATACGTACTCGAGTGCACTGGGCGCCCCCGGCTTTCCGGCCGGAACTTTCCTCTTTGACCCGCTCACCGGGAAAGCGGAATGGTCCGACGGGCTCTTCAATCTCCACGGCTACCAGCGTGGGGAAGTAGTGCCCACGCTCGAGCTGCTGATGTCGCACAAGCACCCGGATGACCGGCCGCGGGCCATGGAGATCCTGGCTCAGGTATTCCGCGAGGGCGGACACTTCTGCATTTACCACCGGATCATCGACGCGCAGGGACATGTCCGCAGGGTCCTGACGGCGGGGAATGCGCAACTGGGCCCCTCGGGCACCGTCGCGCTCGAGGGGACCACGGTGGACCTGACGTCCACGCTGCGGCGGGAAACCGAGCAGGCGGCGCGTGACGCCGTCGCGGGCGCCAATGCGACGCGGGGCGTCATCAATCAGGCACGCGGCATCCTGATGGGGCGGTTGCTCCTCAGCTCCGAGGCCGCCTTCAAACTGCTGGCGGGTTGCAGCAGCATGACGAACGTCAAAGTCGCAGTCCTCGCCTCCCACCTTGTTCGCGTGGCTGACACCGACGCGGGGCCGGAAGCAATGGACGAGTTCATCCGTGTTCTCCAGGCCTGCGACCAAGCGGCGGTGAAACGCGCGTTGAGCCCGCAGTAAGAAGCCGGCCGGCCCAGCCATCGCCTCGCGCCCAACGGCGTGGCAGTATGTTGTGGGTCAGGCTCGATGAGGGCGTCTCCGCGACAAGGAGCGACGGTCATGACCTACATCTACAACTTCGCCGATGTCCAGGCAGCGGACGTCGCCGTGGCGGGCGGCAAGGGCGTCGGGCTGGGCAACCTGGTCCGCGCCGGGCTGCCGGTCCCTCCCGGGTTCGTGCTGACCACCGCAGCGTATGAGGCCTTCGTGGATGCCAACGGGATCCAGGCGCGCATCCAGGAACTGGCGACCCTCCCGTCGGAGGCCGCGCCCCAGGATTACGAGGACGCCTCGGCCGCGATCCGGGACCTTTTCACCGGTGGCACCATGCCTGCGGCCATCGCATACGAGCTCGCCGCCGCTTATGAAGGCCTTCGCGGCGACGACGGCGGCGACGGTGCGCTCGGGGGCGACGACGGCGGCGGCGACGGCGCGCCCGTGGCGGTTGCGGTGCGCTCGTCCGCCACGGCCGAGGACCTTGCCTCGGCCAGTTTCGCCGGGCAACAGGAAACCTACCTCAACGTCCGCGGGGCGGAAGCGCTGGATGCCGCCGTCGTCGACTGCTGGTCTTCCTTGTGGACGGCGCGGGCCATGGCCTACCGGAACCGTGAAGGCATTGCGCCCGGCGATGTACGCCTCGCAGTGGTTGTCCAGCGAATGGTGGAGGCCGAGGCGGCCGGGGTCATGTTCACCGCCAATCCTGCCAACGGCCGACGCGACCAGATCGCCATCAGTGCCGCGTGGGGCCTGGGGGAGTCCGTGGTCAGTGGAACCGTCACTACGGATGACCTTGTTGTGGAAGCTGGAACCGGCCGCGTGCTCTCGCGCCGGACGTCCGACAAGGAAGTCATGACTGTGTACGCCGAGGGCGTCCCGGACCGCGCCGCCGACAGCGCCGACGTCGCGCCGGACCAAGGAGGCACTACGGAGCAGCCGGTCCCGGCGGCGCTTCGGAACCGGGCCGTGCTCGACGACGGGGCTGCCGCCGCGCTGGCCCGCTATGGAACGAGGATTTCGGACTACTTCGGAACTCCGCAGGACATCGAATGGGCGCGGGCGGACGGCAATTTCTTCATGCTGCAATCCCGACCCATCACGGCATTGCCTGAACCCGTAGCCGATACCCCGGACACCTGGCCGTTGCCCTACCCGAAGGGGCTCTACTTCCGGGCAAGCATCGTGGAACAACTGCCGGACCCGCTCTCGCCCCTGTTCGCCGACCTCATCGACGGCTCGGTGACCAGGTCCCTCAAGGCCCTGATGAACGAGGCCGTTGGGAGCGAAGTGGTCAGGGACGGCGACGTCGGGCTGCCCACTATCAACGGGTACGCGTACTACTACTACCGCACCGCGGCGATGTGGCGCGTGATGGGCAAGGTTGGTCCCGCCGTGGTCGCCTTGGCTCGTGGCAAGGCACACATGGGCTTGGCTGGCTGGAGGGAATTCTCGCATCCGCGCTATAAGCAGGTGCTCGAGGACTGGTCCGCCAAGTCCCTGGGGGAGCTTTCGGGAGAGGAGCTGCTTGCGGGTGTCCGGACGCTGCTCGACGCCGGAACCGTGTACTACACGGCCGTGGAGTCCGTCATACCGATCGCCGCCACGAGCGAAATTTCCTTCCGCGCGTATTACGACAAACTCATCCGACGCGCTGGAGATCCTTCGGCGGAGACGTTCCTCCTCGGCTACGACAGTGAACCCATACGGGCAGAGAAATCGTTGTACGACCTCGCCGCGTGGGCCCGGGAAGTCGAGGGGCTCGCCCCGGCAATCCTCAATCAACCGACGGCCGCACTGGCCGAGTCGCAGCGAAACTGGCTCCCGCCTGCCGGCATGGACCCGGCCCTTTGGCAGCAATGGCGTCCGCGTTTCCAAGCCCACCTCGATCGCTTCGGCCATGCGGTCTACAACCTGGATTTCGCCAGCCCGGTGCCGGCCGACGATCCTTCGGCGCTATTGGACACGGTGAAGTTCTACCTCCGGGGACAAGGCAACGATCCGCATGAGCGCCAGCGGCTCTCGGCCGCCCGGCGGGAGGACCAAACCGAGCGCATACTCGCCCGGCTCGGACGGACCCGGCTCGGGCGGAGTCGCAGGGCGCCGTTCATTCGTCTGCTCCGGTGGGCGCAGAAGTCCGCACCGATCCGCGAAGACGCGCTCGCCGACGTCGGGCTCGCCTGGCCGCTGATCCGGCGGATGCTGCTCGAACTCGGACAACGGCTGGTCTACTCAGGCGTCATCGCCCGCCCCGCCGACGTTTTCTGGCTGCGGCAACAGGAGCTGCAAAGCGCCGTCGAGTTCGGCCTCGCCGCGCCGCAACCGCCGGGCTCGACGGAACCGCCCGCACCCGTGGCCGTGGCAATTACCGGGGCGGCGCGCCCCGTCCGCGCCGACGTCATCGACGAGCGCAAGATGCTTTGGCGCGGCCAGGCCAAGGCGGCCGCGCCGCAACTGCTGCCGGAGACCCGTTGGATGAAGGGCGCTTTCGAATCGATGATGCCGGCACGCTCCCAGGACCAGGCGGGCGACGTCATCAAAGGAGTCGGCGCCAGTGCCGGCCGGGTCAGTGCTCCTGCGCGTGTGCTGGGCGGGCCCCAGGATTTCAGCCAGATGGCGCCCGGCGAGGTCCTGGTTGCCCGTATCACCACTCCCGCGTGGACCTCGCTGTTCGCGATGGCCTCCGCCGTGGTCACGGACGTCGGCGGCCCGTTGAGCCACAGCTCCATCGTGGCGCGGGAGTACGGCATCCCCGCCGTGCTCGGCACCGGAGTCGCCACCCAACGGCTCACGAGCGGCCAACAAATCACCGTCGACGGCGACGCGGGCACGGTGACCGTCGAACCCCCGCCCGCCTAGCGTTGCGCCCCCCTCCGACGCCCGCTCACTTTTGGGGTGTTTTCGGCGGACGCTCGCTCATTTGATCTGAGCGAGGGTTCCGGGATTCGGCCATATATCCGAGCGAGGGTTCGGGGATTCGGCCACATATCCGAGCGGGGGTTCCGGGATTTGGCCGTATATGTGAGCGAGGGTTCCGGGCTGGGGCCCGACGGCGGCGCGGCGGTTGAGCTGCTTTCCCACCTTTGCTCGGGCTCGGCAGGAAAGCCCAAGATCGCAAGGGTTTCCCTAGGTTTAACCCAAGAAATGCGCAGGATCGCGAGTCTTGACACAGGAAGTCCCAAGGACTGCTCCACGGGGTATTTGGCGTTGCTAAGTTGCTAGAGAGCTGGTGCTGGACCAGCCCACATTCCCCAACTCGCTCAGGAGTTTCACATGTTTTCTCTGGTCTCAAACACCGCGTCCCGCATCCGTCGTGACGAAACCGGCGCGACCGCCGTCGAGTACGGCATCATGGTCGCCCTCATTGCTGTTGTCATCATCGTCGCTGTCACGCTGCTGGGTGGAAACCTGAAGGAGACCTTCAGCAACACGGCTTGTAGCGTGAAGGGCGGCGTCTACACGGCGGCAACATCTACGGTTGCCGGCTCCTGCTCCAAGTAAGTACACCCACTCAGGGTTGAACGTTAGCCCGGGCATGTGCCCCCGCTACGTTCGCCGATACATGCTAGGAGATTCAGTGCTTTCCAACGTCCTAAAATCCATGTCTCGCGCGCAGCGTGACGAAACCGGCGCCACCGCCGTCGAGTACGGCATCATGGTTGCCCTCATCGCTGTTGTCATCATCGTCGCTGTGTCACTGCTCGGCGGGAATCTCGTCGAGACCTTCAACAGCACGGCTTGCAGCGTCAAGGGCGGCGCTTGGACCGGGACCGTCGCTGCGTCCGGTTCGACGGCGGCAGTTCCCGGCAGTTGCTCGAAGTAGCCGTCACCGCAGGAGCCAGTTTGGTGGGTGGGGCTCAAATCCCACCCACCGACACCCCTTTTTTCTAGAGGCTCCCTTCTTGTTTCAACAGCACGCGACTCCACAGCACGAAAGGCAGACTCTCATGGCCAGGGCAGCAGAGCGCGGTGCCGTGGCGGTCGAATTCGCGTTGCTGGCACCAATCTTGGTCATGCTGCTCCTGGGCATCATGGAATTCGGCAGGGCCTATAACGCGCAAGTATCGCTCTCAAATTCAGCCCGGGAAGCGGTTCGGGTTATGGCGATCTCGAATGATCAAACGGCGGCAAAGACAGCAGCTAAGAACGCAGGCGTCTCGCTGAATCCAAAACTGCAGGACACGAATTTCGTCTTCACTCCCGCCAGCTGCACCTCGGGCGCCCAAATGTCCGTGACGATCAACTACACCCTCAGCACCCTCACGGGAATCGCGGGGCCTTTTCCCATGCAAGGCGTAGGAGTCATGGTATGCAGCGGCTGAGGGGAGACGACGGCGAACGCGGAGCGGTAGCGGTCCTCGTCGCGCTCTTGTTGGTGGTGCTGCTCGGGTTTGCCGCCATGGCAGTGGATGTAGGAATGCTCTACTCGGAACGGGCGCAGGTCCAGAACGGGTCCGACGCCGCGGCCCTCGCAGTGGCACAAAAGTGCGCCGCCAACACGAGCGACGCGAACTGCTCATCGACGTCTCCCATCGCAAGCAGCATCGCAAACAAAAACGCCATCGACGGTTTGAACAACATCAAGTCCGTCAGCTTGGATCTGACGAACCGGCAAGTCACCGTGACAGCTGGAGCCCAGCAGGCGGGCGGCGCGCCGAACGCCGTCTCGCTGTTCTTCGCTCGCGTCCTGGGCTTCAGCACGAGCGACGTTGTGACCACGTCCAGTGTTCAGTGGGGGAGCGCCGTGGCTGGCAGGACTCCGTTTCCCCTCGCGTATTCCATCTGCCAGGTACAGGGTTACATCGGCGGAGCGCTACAGCTTCTTCAGGATCACGGCTCCGGTGCCAACCCCAGCTGCAATTACGGCCCTTCAGGCGCCACGGTTGCCGGGGGGTACGGCTGGATTGTCCAAGATCCTGGCGCGTGCGGCGGCACGATAAACCTCGCAGTCAGTGAAGGTGGGAGTGCCCCGGGGAACAGTACGCCGGGCAATTGCGCAGCCACCCTTCAAAAGTGGGCCGATTCCATCAACGCTGGCCGCGACGTCGTCGTTCTGCTTCCGGTCTTCGACGCCGTCACAGGTACAGGAGCCGGCGCCATCTACCATCTGGTGTCCTTCGCCGCATTCAAAGTGGCCGGGTGGACCTTCAGCGGCAACAACAGCCTGCCGGACAGTTTTCGCAATACCAGTCCGTATGTGACTTCGGCACTTTCCTGCAACGGAAACTGCCGCGGGATCATCGGGAGTTTCGTCAAGTACGTTTCGCTGGCGGATGGCTACTCGCTGGGCCCGGTAGACGCGTTTGGGGCGACCATTGTCCGCCTCACCAATTAGCTTTCGTCCATTCATTGAGCACAGGAGTAGTAAGTGAAGTCACGCTTGTTGGCCGGATCGGCAGCGGCACTGCTGGCCGTCGTCGGGGTGATTCTCGTCTTCTCCTACGCTCAGGGCGCGGACCAGCGGGCTGTCCAGAACCTGGCTCCGGTTGACGTGTTGGTTGTCAAGGCCGCGATCCCGGCCGGCACCTCCGTGGACGCCATGAAGGATTCCGTCGTTACCCAGCAAATGCCGGGCTCGGCCGTGCCAAAAACAGCGCTACATACCCTCGGGGATTCAGCAGGCAAGGTCGCCGCCGTCGACCTCGTCCCTGGCGAAACCCTGGTGGCCGAACGTTTGGTGGCCCCGGATGCACTCAAGACTCCAGGGGACGTCAAGGTGCCGGCAGGGCTTCAAGAGGTCTCCTTTCAACTGGAACCCCAGCGGGTAGTCGGGGGACTGCTGGTTCCAGGTGATCACATCGGAATCTTCATCTCCATGGCGAATGGTGGAATCGAGGCGAAGCCGGACAAGGAAACCACTGAATTGGCGATTCACAAGGTTCTTGTGACCATGGTGCAGCGCGCCCCGCAGCCGGCAGCCAGTGCACAGGCGACGCCGAATCCGAGTTCCGGTGCGGCCGGCTCCAAAGACAGCGCGCTTCCTACGGGCTCCCTCATGCTCACCGTTGCAGTGAGCGATGTGGACGCATCCAAGATTGTCTTCGCCGCCGAGTTTGAAAAGATCTGGCTCAGCAAAGAGCCGTTGGATGCCAAAGACAGTGGTCCCACCGTCATGCAGAAGAGCGGGGTATACAGGTGAGCCGTTTTGTCCTGATAACCCCCAATACCGATTTTGACCAACGGCTGCGCCAAGCTGTTGCGGGTGGCCTGCCCGGAAGCGTGCAGACATTCTTCACGAGCGTTTTGCCTGCCGATCCTGCTGAGCTGTTTGGCGCGCTCAATCAGGAACAACTCGAAGTGCTGATTCTGGGACCTGACGTTCCCGTTGAGGACGCCCTTCGCTTGGCTACCGTCTTCGATGTGCAATTGCCGGAGCTGAGCGTGATCCTTGTGAGCGAATTGGATCCGTCTTTCGTGCTCCAGGCCATGCGGTCCGGTATTCGCGACATCATGAGCCCGGCAGCGGACGTGGCCCAGATACGGATCATGCTTGAGCGCGCATGCCAGTCTTTCGCCAGCCGGCAGCGCACCATGGAACCCAAGCAATCGGGCTCCCCGAAGGGCTTGGTGATCGGCGTCTTTTCGCCCAAGGGTGGCGTGGGCAAGACGACCATCGCCACAAACATCGCCGTGGGGCTGGGGAAGATCGCGCCCATGAGCGTGGTGATCGTCGACCTGGACCTGCAATTCGGTGACGTCGCCTCCGGGCTCTACCTCAATCCGGAACATACTGTTACCGACGCCGTCACGCCGTCGGCCAGCCAGGATTCCTTGGTACTCAAGGCCTTCCTGACGGTCCACCCGGCAAGCATTTATGCCTTGTGTGCGCCGAAGGACCCCGTTGAAGCAGACGAGATCTCGCCGGAACAGGTGGGCAGGCTCCTCGAACAGCTCGCCCAAGAGTTCCAGTACGTGGTAGTGGACACGGCACCCGGACTACCCGAAATCGGGCTTGCTGCCCTCGAACGATGCTCGGACGCTGTCTGGGTGACGGGCATGGACGTTCCTAGCGTCCGCGGCCTTCGCTCCGGCCTGGACATTCTCCGCAGGCTGAACCTCCTGCCGGAAACCCGGCACGTGGTGCTCAACATGGCTGATTCCAAGTCGGGGCTGTCGGTCCAGGACGTCGAATCGACCGTCGGTGCTCCGGTTGACGTGAGTATCCCTCGATCGAAAGCCGTCGCATTCTCGACAAATCGCGGCATTCCCGTGCTCCAGGACTCGGTAAAGGATCCGGCCGTCAAAGGGCTCAAGCAACTTGTGGAGCGGTTCAATCCCACGTGGCGTGCCACGGCGCAGCGCAAACTGCACAGAAGGGTAGTGGTCTAATGAAGCTTTCCGAACGCCTGCATGCTGCCGAGGACAAGGTCGAGGTGTCTGTCGGCCGGAGGGTCGCAAACACGCCGTCTTCGCCCAAACCGACGTTCGCTGAGTCCACTCAGCAAGGAAGGCCAATTACCGGCGGGAAGCCTAGCGGTGCCGCAAAACCCCACACGTCAGTCAAGCTGTCCGACGTCCCTGACTCGCCGAAGCTCAGGACCCCGCAACCGGTGGACGCTTTCGCTGCCCTCAAGCAGCGCGCCGCTACGGCGCTGTTCGAGCGACTGGGGGCAAGATTCAACGACTCGAGCGTCAGCGAACAGGAGTTGCGGTCTACTGCTCGGGAAGAGCTCATCCGGATCATCGACGGCGAGCAGGTTCCATTGTCCGCGGATGAGCGCAGCAGGCTCGTGGCCGACGTGGCGGATGACGTCCTTGGCTATGGGCCGCTCCAACGCTTGCTGGACGATCCAGAGGTCACCGAAATCATGGTCAACAGAATGGACCAGATCTATGTCGAACGAAAAGGCAAGCTGACCTTGACGGATTCCGGATTCAGCTCCGAGGACCATCTCAGGAGGGTCATCGAACGCATTGTTTCGAAGGTGGGGCGCAGAATCGATGAGTCGTCACCCCTCGTTGATGCGCGACTTGAGGACGGGTCCCGAGTCAATGCCGTGATCCCTCCCCTCGCGGTGGGCGGATCGTCGCTGACCATCCGAAAATTCAGCAAAATACCGTTGACCATCAGGAACCTGATCGACTTCGGCACGCTCACACCCGAGATGGCTGAGCTCCTTAACGCTTGCGTCAAGGCGAAGCTGAACATCATTGTTTCCGGGGGTACCGGAACGGGAAAGACCACGTTGTTGAATGTCCTGTCTTCTTTCATCCCCGAGGACAACCGGATTGTCACGATCGAGGACGCCGTAGAACTGCAGATCCAACAGCAACATGTGGTCAGGCTTGAGAGCAGGCCCCCAAACACCGAGGGCAAGGGTGAAGTGACCATCAGGGAGTTGCTCAGGAACTCCCTCCGTATGCGCCCCGACAGGATCGTCGTCGGCGAGGTCCGCGGCGGAGAGTCCCTCGATATGCTTCAGGCGATGAACACCGGGCACGACGGTTCACTCTCAACGGTGCACTCAAATTCCCCTCGCGATGCGGTGGCACGCCTTGAAACCTTGGTGCTCATGGCCGGCATGGACCTGCCGCTGCGCGCAATCCGCGAGCAAATTGCCTCGGCCGTGAATCTCATCATCCAGATCTCCCGTTTGCGGGACGGAACGCGCCGAATCACACACGTCACTGAGGTTCAAGGGATGGAAGGCGACATCGTCACCCTCCAGGACGCCTTTGTTTTCGACTACTCGGCTGGTGTTGACGCCCACGGGATGTTTCTTGGAAGGCCCGTCCCAACGGGTATCCGTCCGCGGTTCATCGACCGCTTCGATGACCTGGGCATCCGCGTTTCTCCCGGGGTATTTGCCGCTCCCCTGGCAACTGCAACAGCAGCAAGGACGTGAGTGGAACATGGTGCTCATGATCGGAATGGCCTTGATGCTTTCAGCCATCCTGTTTTTCGGGGTGGCTGTGATTTTGCCGAAAACCCCGGAAGTTCCGTTCGATAGGAGGCGGCCCTATCACGAAGGCTCGGGGTCCCAGCTGACGCGGTTTGCAGGTTCTGCCACCGAGGTACTTCACGGGGTTCTGGCCAGGCGCAACGTGCGGCTCTTCAATCGTGAAGAACTGGAGAATGCCGGACTGCGGATGAGCCAGGCGGATTTCTTCATCCTTGTGATTGCGGGTGCACTCGTGGGTGCTTTGATCGGGCTGGTCATCGGGGGCCCGTTGGTGGCCATCCTATTCTTCATCCCGGCACCCTTCGTTGCCCGGCTCATCCTCGGTTCCCTGGCTGGCAAAAGGCGCGGGAAATTCGACGCTCAGCTTGGCGACACCCTCCAACTACTGTCCGGCGGCTTGAGGGCCGGACACAGCATCCTCCGCGCCATCGACGCTGCGGCCAATGAATCGGCCAGCCCGACTGCAGAGGAAATGCGCCGGATCATCACCGAGACAAGCCTTGGCCGCGATCTCCAGGCCTCGCTCAACGACGCAGCGGAGCGAATGCGGAGCGAGGACTTTGTATGGATCGCGCAGGCCATCCAAATCAACCGCGAGGTGGGTGGAAACCTCGCGGAGGTCTTGGACCAAGTCAACGAGACCATACGTGAACGCAGCGAGATCAAGGGACATATCAAATCCTTGGCCGCGGAGGGAAAGTTCTCCGGATACATCCTGATGGCGCTCCCGTTCGGCATCGTGACCATGCTTATGGTTGTCAACCCCGGCTACATGGACGTGATGTTCTCCAATCCGCTCGGATGGGGAATGATAGCGGGTTCAGCCATCCTGATGACCATTGGCGGTCTCTGGATGCGCAAGATCATCGACTTGAAATTTTGAGGTGACGCGTGAATCCCTCTCTCCTCCTCTCACTGCTATTAGTTCCCCTGCCTATCGCCTACCTGGCTTGGTCGTTCCTGTCGGTTGACCGCAAAACCCAGCGCGCCGTCCAGGAGCTTTTGACGCAGGGTCAAAGTGTTGCCGAGGCCGGTCCACAAAATCGTGGCGGCGCACTCGAGTACATTGGTTACCGCCTGACGCCTGGAAGCTACGTCCAGAAGCTGGATCGGCTGATCGCGCTGGCTGGCCGCCCGCCGTCGCTCCCTTTGGGACGCGTCCTCGCGGCTAAGCCCTTCCTTGGATTATGCGGAGCGCTCTTGGGCCTATTCATCAGTGCCAACAGCTCGAGCGGGATCATCAAGCTCGTAGGGATTTTTGTTGTATTGCTTGGTTACTTCATTCCGGATCTTTTGCTCTACAGCAAAGGACAAGAGCGTCAAAAAGCCTTGCAATTGGAACTCGCAAATACCATGGACCAAATGCTGATATCGGTCGAGGCGGGCCTAGGTTTCGAAGGAGCATTGGCCCGCGCCGGGGAAAACGGGAAGGGGCCGCTGGCTGAGGAGTTGGTGCGGACACTGCAGGACATGCAAGTTGGGCGGAGCCGCCGCGAGTCCTATCTGGCACTGGCCGAGCGTACCAACGTTCCTGAGCTCCGAAGCTTCGTGCAGGCCGTAATCCAGGCGGACACATACGGCATTGCGATCAGCCGGGTCCTGCGGGTCCAGGCAAAGGTGATGAGGGTGAAGCGCCGCCAACGCGCCGAAGAAAAGGCAATGAAGCTTCCGGTCATGATCCTCTTCCCTCTTCTGTTCTTCATCTTCCCGGTGCTGTTCATTGCGATCCTGGGTCCGGCCGTCATCAACACCATAACCACGTTCAGCGGAGGCTGAGCGCAATATCACATTCTCCGAATTGGGCAGACCAGATGAAAAAGGCTTAAATCAAGAAAGGCCTAAGATTTCCTTAAGATAGCCATAACTTCGGTTTTTCCGGAAATTCAGAAAGTAGCATTGGGCTATGTTCAGTTCAGGTTCCAGCGAGGTCAACGAGGATTCAGATCCGAGCCATCCCGGCTCAGTCGACGACTCTACTGGGTTGCCCATCGTCCCGCTGGCCGAACATCCCATACTGGATCTCGCGGAATTCCAACTCCTGGAAGACCAAGTGGACAATCCGCTGATCGCACGCACGTTTGCCGGCGACTTCGCAAAACTCTGGGTCAAGCGATACGAAATCCTGGCCACCGCCGTCGAGCGCGGCGACGTGGCCGCGGCCCTGAACGCGGTCCTAAGCCTCCGAACCTCGTCAATTATGGTTGGCGGTGTTCGCCTCGCGGTGCTTGCAGCGCAACTGGAGGAACGCATTCGAAAAAGTGAATTGCGGGAGGCTCGGCCCCTCCTCAAGGAAGTTGCGGAATGCGGGCATCTGACTGTCCAGGAACTAAAGGACAGCTACGTACTCCGGAACGATTGACCTTCGCCGGCTCAATCTGACCTTTTCGGTGTCAGGCGATACCCGACTCCCCGGACGGTCTGTAGAAATCGCGGCGATTGTGGATCTTCACGGAGCTTTCGGCGGAGGTTGCCGATGTGGGTCTCAACAGCCCGTTCGTCGGCGTCGCTGATGTACGCATCGTCGTCGTAGTAGTCTCCGCGGGCCGCCCTCACAAGGTCAGCGCGCGTCCGCACCTCGCCCTTGGCCCGAAGCAGGTCGTAGAGAAGATCGAACTCGCTTCGCGTCAGAGTCAGGACCGAACCTTGAAGCGTCACCATGCGTGACTTGTAGTTCAGGGCCAAGCCGTTGTGCCGAATCACCGCTCCATCTGGCCCTCCGGTCCCGGCCGAACCACCGCCGCCGGCCGCACCGCCCCCGGCCGCACCGCCGTCGGGCACGTAACCCACGCGACCTTCCTCTGGCAACGCAAGCCTGCCCTCCGCAAGCCTGCCCTCCGCGCGAGGCCGCCGCATCATGGCGGTGACTCTGGCCCTCAATTCACGGGGCAAGAACGGTTTCTTGACGTAGTCGTCCGCGCCGGTCAGGAATGCCGTCAACGTGTCCGGCTCGTCGCGCCTGGCCGTCAGCATCACGACATATGCGTCGCTGAATTGCCGAATCCGACGCAGGACCTCGTGGCCGTCCATATCCGGAAGCCCGACGTCGAGTGTCACTACCGAGGCGTGGTGGTCCCGTACGACCTCCACCCCTTCGCGTCCGGTGGCGGCAGAATGCACCACAAATCCAGCTTCTTTGAGGATGGCGTCAACCAGATTTCGTACATCTTCGTCATCCTCAATGACTACAGCTACCCCAGGCTCGCTCATTGGACATCCTTGTGGGTGCACATCGCCGCACAGCCCAGCGCAATGCGGTAAATGCCACCCAAATACTCACGATACAAGCATTGAAGCCATCTGGCATCTAATATGTGGATTAAGCGCTGCTCCGAACTTCCAGTTGGATCGTTCGGGGCGTCGTATTGTGGTTCCTTGGGGGGAATAGTGGGCTCTGCGCGGTTCCTTCGGGAATCGCGTGGAGCAGTAATTGGTTCGCGAATCTCCAACGAAGGGTCTCGACTTTGAGTGAGCAGCCATTTTTCCGCGCGGCCGCCCGTTTCTTCAGGAAACTCACGCCTCGCGCCCGCCTGGCTGTCTGTGAATTGCCGCTAACGCTTATCATCGCGGGCTTGGCGATCGCAGCCCCAACCCTTTGGCCAGGCTTAATCCAAAATTGGTTGTTCGTCACCGGAGTCGTCCTCCACGGCATCCTGTTCCTGGGCTGTCTGCTGGTTCCTTGGGAGAGATTGTCGCCAAGCGCGGGCCTTGCAATCCCTATTTTGGATTTTGTTGCCCTGTGGTTCACTCGAAACGGCGCCTTCAGCGCGGTACCGGGCCTCATCACGTTGGCTATCTTTCCCGTGATCTGGTTGTCTGCCTCGGGCATGCTTTCCAGGACAAGCCTGATCCTCAGCTTTGTGGGTCCTTTCCTCATCGCGATTCCGCCGGTCATTTCGCACATGCCCCGTCCGACGTCGTCAGACATTTCTTCAGTACTGCTTTTGCCCCTCATGATGTTTGCAATGGCAGTCTCCATTCGTCTGGCCGGTTCAAATGCCCGTCTGCAGCAACGGCGGGTAAGCCAGCGGGATCAGGCCCTGCGGCAATTGTTGGCCGCGAGCAGGGAGCGGGAAACGCTGCTCAAGACAATCCTGGACACGATCGACGTCGGAATTGTCGCCGTCGATTCGAAGGGCGAAACACTCCTGATCAACAACCAACAAAATGCATTCATAAAGATGGCAATGCCCGCGGAAGGCTCGCGGGGACCCGGGGAACAAGACTGGCTGGTTTTCGGCCAGGACCGGCGGACGCCAGTCCCACTTGAAAAGGGCCCTGTTCGGAGGGCCGTTCAAGGGGAAACATATTCCGACTACCTGCTGTGGTTCGGCGCCGGTACCGGTCAACGGGCCATCTCAACCGCCGCGCGGGGAATGAAAAGCGAGCTCGACGACGGGTTTGGTGGTGCGGTGATCGTTTTCAAGGATGTGACGGATGTTGTCGATGCCCTTGCCGCCAAGGACGAACTGGTTGCCAACGTTTCGCACGAATTCGGTTCGCCGCTGACATCGATCCTGGGCAATATCGATCTTGTGCTCCGCGGCGACCAGGAGCTCCAACCAGCAACAAGGCTTGGCTTGGAAGTTGCGGAGCGGAATGCCGAGCGGCTCCGGGCCTTGGTGGAGGACCTGCTCTCGTCAGCCGCGGCAGTAGAGAGCGTGCATCTGCGGCGCACGGATTTGGCAGGGTTGGTCGAAAACAGCCTGGTTTCTGCTCGGGCGCAGGCCGACGCCGCGCACGTGGGACTCGTCGCCGACGTTCCGGCACCCCTGTGGGCGAACGCCGACCCCTTGAGGCTGGGCCAGGCCTTGGACAATCTGGTATCCAACGCGATCAAGTATTCACCCGGTGGCGGACTCGTGACCATCAGGGCCGAGCGGAACGACGGTTGGGTCCAGCTCGAAGTGAAGGACACGGGAATGGGCATGACCACCGACGAGTCGGCCAGGATTTTCACCCGGTTCTTCAGGACAAATGCTGCCCGTCAAGCCGCGATACCCGGCGTCGGCCTCGGGCTGTCCATTACCAAGTCCATCGTGGAACGACATGGAGGCAGCATCTCCTGCAGCAGCGAACCCGGTAGTGGAAGCACCTTCACAGTGGCGCTGCCGGCTGGCCAACCCCAGGAACCGTCACAGGCCGGCGCGCCCGCACTGTATTAGGCCGGGACTGTAGTGGGTCCGTTCCCGGACCGGGTAACTGCACGCGGCGGCAAGTAGTCAGCCGCGCAAAGTAGAGTACCCACTACTCGTGACCGGCCCCGGAGCCGCCAGATTGAATGGAACCCAGTTGGTCTCAATGCAGTTCCTGGTCTCTGGGGGTTATCCGTATGTGTGTTTCCTGCAATCCTGTTGTGTCCTTTCCGCGTCCCATGGTGACGGGGGCAGTCCGTTGAGCGCGGGGATGGAATCCGCTTCCATGTTCGCCGGTTCGCTGCCCGGGCTCATTCTGATGGACCTGGGCCAGGCAATGGTGGTGGTTTGCGTGTGTTTCGACATGGTCCGTGCCATGTCCGTGCCACGGTCGCATCGGCGCTATGTCGCCAACACCATCTTCAAGACCCTGGCAGTGCCGTCGATTCTCGTCATGGGCGTCAGCGTGCTGGCCAAGGCGATCCAATGGAATTGGGCGGACGTGGCCATGGGCGTTTTCGTGATTGTGATGATCATCTTCCGCTGGCACCAAGACAAGGACGAGGACAGCTGGTGGAAAGGCAAAGGCAAGAAGCTGGCCCGCTGGGCGCGGAAGCAACTGACACCGCGACCCGCCTTGATCCCGGCGTCGGCCTCAGCCTAAGCGCCCACCCCTCCCGACGCTCGCTCACCTTTGGGGTGTTTTCCGGCGACCCTCGCTCAGATGATCTGAACGAGGGTCGCCGCATTTGGCCATATATGTGAGCGGGCGTCGGGGGAAAGGGTCATATATCTGAGCGAGCGTCGCTGTCGGTGCGTCGGGAACGGTCCGTTAGTGCCCGACGGCGGCAGTCCCGTTGCGCTGTCGTCCCGCCTTTGCGCCGTGCTCACCCCAGACGCTCGCTCACAAACAAGCCCTCCCGGCTTGACGCTCGCTCAGATGATCTGAGCGGGCGTTCCGGCATTTGGCCATATATGTGAGCGGGCGTCGGGGGAAAGGGCCATATATGTGAGCGGGCGTTCCGTTGCCCCGCCCCGCCC
>NZ_JBYSXB010000063.1:0-16791 GCF_058781765.1 Arthrobacter sp. FW306-1B-G06A
AGGGGGGCGGGACCGACCCGGGATTCAGTCGCGGCCACGGCGGATCAGCCCTGGGTCAGCCACTTGGTGAACGCCGCCTGGGCCGGAGTGTTGTTCTTCTGCCACCAGTCGTTGTCGACCTTGATCTCCTGGCTCAGGTTCGACGGGTCCGTGGCCATGTACTTCCGCACACTCGGATCGACCATCTCAGTGGCCTTCGAGTAGGCCGGCGACAGCCCACTGTCGTTAGCGATTGCGGCCTGCATGTCGGGCCGCATATAGAAGTCGATGAACGCCACGGCTCCGTCGACATTCTTCGCCGTCGCAGGAATCGCAGCCGCATTGGCCTTGAGCAGTGCCTGGTTGAACGTCATATCCACCGGCACTCCCTGCTGGATGGCCTGCACAACCCGGTTGTTGGGGGCTAGAGAATAGGCGATTTGGCCCGTGCCGAGCTGGTTCATCAGATCGGCACCGGTTGCCACAAAGTTGACCGGCGCGTGCTTGCGCAGGTCCGTCATTGCCGCCAGCGACTTGTTCACATCGATCGGATACACGCTCGAAACCGGCGTGCCGGAGCCCAACGTGGCAACCTCGAAGTTCCATCCTGAGACAAGTATCTTCTGCAGACCGCGGGTCGCCTTGAATTTCGAGGTATCGAAGAACTCGGTCCACGAGCTCGGGTGGTCATTCCCCGCAACCTTGGTGTTCCACGCCAGTACGGTGGCGTTGTAGTTGACCGGGATCAGGCTGTCCTTGACAAGACCGGAATCGACACCGCGGGTCGTCGCGATCTGAGCCAGCCGCGGGTCAGGCTTGAGCAAACCTGCAGTGGCCCACGCCGCCGCCGTCCCATAGTCAGTGCCGAGTACGATGTCCCCGGCGAACTGGCCGCTCTGGACCTGTGTCGCAAAAGAATCGCAACAGTTCGTGCTCAGCACGACCTTCGCCCCGGTCGCGGCTTCAAAAGGCGCGACCACGTCCTTCTTGAGCACGTCCGCCGACGACCCGCCGTAAGTGTTGACAACGACGGTCTGACCCTTCAGGTCGGGCATTTTCAGCACGGTGTCGACACTTACCGACGAAGCGGACGGCGTGCCGGAGCCGCCGCCACAGCCAGCCAAGACGACAGCCAGGGCGGCGCTCCCCACAAAGCACCAACCCCGGAGGCCGCGCACCCGGTTCCCAACGTTCATAACGTACTCCATCTCTAGGTGTCCAGGCTTCCCGGCACGCGCCGGTCCAACGGTGTTCACCTCTCGTATATCCAACGTACGCCTCTGCTTTAAGTGCGCCACGTCACTTTAGGCACCCGGGAGTCCGACCGTCCAAGACCGACATGCGCACCCATCGATGCCCGATTGGTATCGATGAGGCGGAGCCGTTCAATCAGGACCTCTGGTTGGACTGCGACCGCTCCGCCGAGCACGTGAAGTGGCTGACCGAGAGCGGCCTTGCGGGCGTTAAGCGCGGGAGCCCCACCTTCTTAGTCAGCACTCCAGATCGGCCTCGCCTCCGCCATCGGAGGGGTCCCCGGCTACCCGAACGCCCCTGCGGAAGGCCAGCTTCGGCTGTCCGATCTCCCGACTTCGGGAAAGTCGCCGACTTGGAGAGTGCCCTGCCGATCTTCCTCGAGCTGCACTCGTTGCTGGGCGGTCTCGGTGCAGTCATCGAGATGACTGCAACGATATGGCTAGCGCCGGGGCGCGCGGTGGCTCATCGCGACGTGCTCGAGCCAAACGTGTGGACCCAGATCAGCCCTGTTTGGGTCGACGGTGCTGCCCGATGCGCGCAGCGAGGACGCTGCATGGTGCGTGGACTGTATAGACCGCTTCGAGCATCTCATCCACGACCTCGGCACCTTCACTGAACTCGATCAAGTGAACGACCTCATCGACGTACTCCCAGCCCGGCCCGCGCTGTTTACGACAACGTCTCCCGAGGGGGCAGCCAGTGGCGAAGACGTCGAATACCCCATCGAGCGACTTGGAAGGCTTGGGACACCGCTGCGTCGATCAACTTAATCGGCCCGGAAGGTCATGCCGCTGGTGCACGCGCAATGATACCGATCCGGAATCAGAGAATTGCCAATTGGTCTTGGGCAACCAAGCAACACGCTACTTAAGGTGTTGCAATACTCGAATGTCTTACCGTCACCCTCCAAGCGCACTGGGAGGAACCACGTGACAAATTCGCCACCGAGTAAAACCGACCCGGCGGAGATCGCCAGTTTTCCGATGTCCCAGGGCGACGGGCTGCCCGTTCGACCCGCCTCCCACGCTGTTCCGGGCACGCGCCGATCAGCCGCGTCCGGATTTGGGACGGCAGCACCCAGTGGCGTGCCAGCGGTTACGCCGAGACACGTCCGCTGCTAGCCGACTAGAGGACCAGCGCCAATGTGCGCATCGACGGCGACACCGGCATGCACGCGGGCTTCCCCACCACCGAAGCAAAAGGCATGGAAGGCGCCTGGGAGGACCAGAAACCGGAAGGCAAGTCGGCTTTTTCCCTGGACGTTCCTGACCGTGCGCAGCTACGCCGATTGGGGCGCCGTTCGCGGTCAAGCGGGTGGAAGCGGTGCGCCGGTCATCCAGCGGATCGTGGACGAGCGCATCGACAAGCTACTGGCGGTCCGAAACCGGCGGGCCTGATGGGGGAGATCGCCCTCCCGGTCGCGAGCCTCACGGTCTGTGAGCTGCTCGGCGCGCCACATGCCGACCACGAATGATTCAGAAGTAGCCAAAGATCGCCGCCAGCAGGTCCACGCCCGTGCCGGATTCCCTGGCCGCAATGGGTGGACGGCAGGACTACATGGGCCGGTCGACGACAAACTGGCGAATCCCACCGATGACCTGCTGTCCAGGCTGGCCGTTGATCGGCTCAGAACCGGTGTCCTGACCCACGACGACGTTATCGAGATCGGCGTGGCGCTGCTCGGGGCGGGGCCGACCGCGACACAGACGTGTTCGCCGACCCCCGACCGATTGGGACATCCGCTTTGATGCACGCCAGCACGTGGCCTTCGGGTCGGTGCGCACCAATGTCATCGCCACCGAGAGCGGTCCAGTACGGGCTTGATTGGAATGGCAGCCCGGCCCAGACGCGTAATGAGGCGCTTGAATCTGCTTCAAAGGACAGGGCAACGAGGCCTCCGCCCGGCCGAGTTCTGTTTCCGTTCTTTCGCCTGAGTGGCCGGTGAGGACAGCGTGGGCGAGTATGGCCAGGGTGATGTTTCGCCATCAGTCGGTGCACAGGCGCGCTTGGTAGTTGTTCAGGTCCGCTTCGCCTTTGGCGGACAAGGAAGACCTCCTCGACCTCCCACCGGTCAAGAGACCCCTGCCCCGGTCCGATCAGTGCGGAAAGCCGGATCACCTAAGAGGAGAGGCTGATTTCGTTGCGCAGCTGGCCATGCCATGCCTGCACCATCTGGGCGAGCTTTGAGGACAGCGAGGACTGCGGTCATCGAGATCCACCCGACGTAGTCAAACAGTGGGATGCGGTGCCGGCCTACTGGCGGTCCGCACCGACTCCGAGACCGTCAGTGACAAGGCTTTTGACCACCACGTTGTCGAGGTCAATCGTCGCCGGCGTGCGCCATTGCTGGCGTAGCGTGGCCTTGGCTGGTTTGCCGGTGGGCGTCTTGGGAATCTCGGTCACGAATTCCAAATAGCGTGGATGCATGTAACGGGGCAGCCGCTCGCGGAACAGCCGGACGATCTCATCGAGATCGGGGATTGCCCCAGACCGGTGTTCCACGACGACCTTGACTTCGTCCTCAATGAGTTCGGAAGGAACCGCGATCGCGGCGCAGTCGATAATCTCGGGATGGCTTCGGAGCACTGTTTCGATCTCAGCCGGTGGAATGTTGCGGCCTCGTCGGCGGATTACATCCTTCCCACGTCCGACGAAATGAAGTACTCCTCTCTCGTCGGCGTAGCCCAAGTCTCCAGTGTGGTACCATAAGTTGCGCCACGCCCGGGCAGTCTCGGCATAGTCGCCGTAGTATCCGCTCATGCACGCATTGGGCACACGCGGCCGAACCAGGAGTTGACCGACGGTCCCGGTGGGCACCGGCCGGTCGTCCTCGTCGACTACAACGATTTCGTGATCGTCTGAGGCGCGCCCCAGTAATCCGGGTGCTGCTCGGCCGTCGAGGTGGAAGGCAGCCAAACCGAACTCAGTGCCTCCGTAAAGTTGGACCAGCCGAATGCCAAACCGGTCCTCGAAATCGCTAATGCGGTCGTGCACGGCGCCGGCGATGGTGATCCGCAGATGATGTTCGCGATCCAGCTCGCTAGGCTCCCGCAAGAGCAAGATGCCTTGCACCGCCCCCATGGCAGTAAACACCGTCGCTTCGGATCGACGGATTTGGTCCCAGAAACGCGATGCGGAGAAACGCTCGACTACAGCAGCTGTCGCGCCGAGAATCAGTGCCGGTAAGACCGACAGGAGACACGCGTCGGCGTGGAAAAGCGGAAAGCAAGTGAACAAGGTGTCATCGCGGTTGTAACCCACGTACCGCACAAGTTGATGTGTCATGTGCTCGGCGTAGCCGTGGCTAATCTCCACCGCTTTGGCTTCCCCTGTGCTACCGGAAGTGAACATCAGCATAAACGGGTCATGCGGACGAACGGGGGCCAGCAGCGCGTCACTTGAGTCCGTTGAATGAAAATCGTCAAAGGAGATGGTGCGCCGGCCACCAATCCTGGCCTCGGTAGGCGCACCCCGGCGGATCACTGTCTCGACGGCACCCGCCTGTTCCAGCGCGCCAGCCAGGTTCTCGTCATAGCGGCTGTCCGCGACCACAATCTTTGCGTTCACGCTGTTGATCAGTCGGGCGAGACGATCCTCGGTGTATTCGCCGTTAACCGGTACCAAGACAGCACCCGCACGCGCGAGGGCATACCAGGTGAAGACAAATTCAGGGGAGTTCGGCATCATGACACAAACCGCATCGCCTTGCTTCACACCGTTTTCCCGGAATGCACGGGACAAACGATCCGTCTCGGCGCCGACTTCTGCGTATGTATATGCTCTCTCTTCGAACTTCAAAGCCACGCGGCTTGGATTTTCGCGCACGTGTTGTTCAAGGAACCGCATGACATTACCGGTTGCACTCACCTAAGTCTCTCCTTCTAGAAATCCAGTCGTGATGACCGCAAAAAATCGCGTTGCGGAAGAATGGTGTGGACCTTTGCCCGCCAGACGCAGCGTGGGTTTTGTCGACGCCGATTTGGTTAAACGAGAACCATCTCCGCCGTGCTGTGGCGGCACGATCGGTCCTCCTACTATTAGCTTGGCCAATTTGGCGTCAGCCGAGGAGACATTATGATGATTGGTCCGATTTCCTGGCCGCGAGGACTTACGCTTGCTCGGCCCACCTCGGCTCCCCTGAGGGAACCGAAGCTGCGATGCGTGTGACACTAGCCGTCTCCGGCGACATCGGTCCAACACCAATCCGGCACCATTTCAATAGCGATCTGATATCGACGAGGGCCGGGCTGGTTGTTGAGCCCCGCCAAACTTCGCCCCAAGCGCCGCCCGCTCTCGGATACCGCAACTGCCCTGGCGGACTTCAGCGACAATCCAGTTGAACTTGTGTCTGGCTGATTGCGTACGTCGAGGGCGACCTCCCCGCCAGGCATGCTGCCCGGCGTGTCAGGCCAACCCTGAATCCACCGTTATTCAGACACTCCCTGATCTACACGCGTAGCTTCCCTTGCCAGAACAAATACGACACTTTGGGCTCCCCTATGAAGAGGCTGTCGCCGGTGGGGCGGTATAGCTGGGGCGGGGTTGCTAGGCGAGCACCGGAACCAGACTCGCCAAACGTTAGACGAGCCACTGTGCTGGGCGTGCCCGCCGAGATCAGTCGACAATAAAGATCGACACCGGGCCGGTATAAGGGCGCATCAAAGTTGGTATTAGACCCAGGGAGACGGCGACTCCTAAGTTTGTTTCTACTGCCCAAGTCATCCGCTACGTTTTGACGCGCATGAGCACTGACAAAAGCGCGCGCACCAATGGCGAGAATGGATGCGTGGGTCCCTGTGATGCGGAGTGGAGTTAGCTGTGGGAGACCTAGTTGTAAGTCAAACGGACGGAATAACCGTTCTCGAGCTTCGCTCCGAAGGGCGACTGAATGCCTGGACGCGTCGAATGCGGAGAGATTTGCTGGAGATCGTGCGCGAGGCTGAAACTACCTCGGAAGTTCGGGGCATCGTTTTTACCGGTGCCGATGAAGCTTTTTGCTCTGGCCAGGACATGAACGAGATGTCCATCGAGGATGAGGAATCCATTAAAGGATCGATAAGGGAGTTCCGGGCGCTGTATGAGGTAATACTGCGATTCCCAAGACCGACTGTCGCTGCAATAAACGGGGTCGCGGCCGGATCGGGGCTGCAGCTTGCCCTGCTATGTGACGCCCGCGTAGCAGCTGATAGCGCCCGGGCAGGCCAAACTGAGGGCCGTTGGGGCCTAGCGAGCGTAACCGGCACATTGCTGTTAGAGTCGGCACTCGGTCTCCCACGCGCTCGATTTCTCGCTTTGAGCGCGTCAATGCTCGGTGCCGAAGAGCTTTTAGCAAACCACTTGGTCGAAGAGGTCATGCCCCTAGCGAATACGCGAGACCGTGCCGTCGCATTGGCCAAGCAGCTTGCAGAGCTGCCAACCGAGAGTTACGCACTGACGAAGCAGTGGTGCTTTGAGTCCCTTGAGAATCGTTTTAACCGGGCATTCGACGCGGCTGAACGACTCCACGATAAGGCATTCGCCAGTGGCGTCTCCACGAGCGGAATGCGGAGATTCCTTGAAAGCACATGAAGAGCCAATGGCTCCGAAGGCCCAAGCGAAGCAAAGCTCCCGCCTATGAGACTCACGAGACAACCCTAGGAGCGGGGCCGGCCGCTCCTTTGCTGCATTCGGCCGTCACCAAGCCGCTCTGCGCTCCCCAAGACCCGACTCGGTATCCCGGGTCTTCAGGAGGCGTTGCATGCGAGCTCAACCTCGTGCCGAGAACGAGATGGGATCCTCGTCAGCGATGTGCAAAGGCCTCTCGGAGACCGACCTCGCACACCTGCGGGAGTCTGAGGTGGACGTGACCCCAGCCGACGATAGACCTCACCAGCGAAGAACAGGGCATGCTCGTCGGCGACGACGGTTCCTTGGCGCTCGCCATGCGTGGTCTTGGTCGCCGTCCGGATCTAGAGTGCAAAGCTGCCCATCCCGCTCGTCTTGACGCACGAACGGCTGCCTGGACCACGGCCCGTCGAGAGAGGATTTCGTGGACTTCCTGATTCGTGGCCGCGGTTTAAGTGCGTGTGCCCACCACGCTGAACGTCGGTGGGCTCGACCTCAAACCGGCGACGACGTCGCATGGGCGGGGCCGAACGAGATCGTCTTCGGCCACAGCATCATTGGCCAGCGCACGAACAGAACGGCGACCTGATCGACGTCCGCGCGGCGACCACGGGGCGGGTGCCCCAGTCGGGCCTGAATCTGCAAGAGAACTGAGCCGCGCACGGTGTTACGGTCGACACCGTCGGCCCCCATCTGCTGTCTGCGCTCCTCGGCATCAGGCGGTGGCGTGGCGATGTTCCATGTGGCCGGATGGACACCGGAGCCTCCGGACCTTGTCTCGGCCGTCCAGAGCAGGGCCCCTCTTCTCAAGAGGCGGGTCATTCGCGACGACCTTCTGCGCACCCACCATGAGCAGACGAGAGCTTCGTCAGGCGCGAGGCTGGGCGGCATGAGCATCGGCGCGCCGTCCAACCTCTCGCCGTGCAGCTTATCGAGCTCGGGCGGGAGCGCGGCGTCGTCGGTCGCAAAGTGCGGAGCTTCGACACCACACGCCGGGGAGTCGCCGCGTCCGAGCCCCAGACCGTGGCCAGCCTCGAGGAGAGCCGCCTAACGATCGTCCGAGACACCTGCACCTACGGGACCTCGAAGGTACTCACCCCCGACGGCGCGATGACCAACTCCGCCAAGTGGGCCCACTACTCCCCATCATACCTCGGGTACGATGTCGTGCTCGTCAGCAGCCCCGACTGCATTGAGAGCTCAGTGCGCGGTGAGGCATGGTGGGAGCCGTCCATGCCTAACGACAGCGTGTGGTGCGAGGCAACCTTGTCGTGGGTGGGGAGACATCGGGGAACCTTCTCGTGCTGATTGAGCCGGTTAGCTTTGGGCGCGGCGTCGATGACCGGACCGGCATCATCACTTACGCCAGTCTGTGGACAGCTGACGTCAGCTGTCTCCTCACGCCTGGTTTCGGATCTATCACACGGCCCCGAGATAGTCGAGCCAAGTGCCCAGCAGCTCGCCTTCCGGTAGAGCCCGATAACTGCAACCCTCGAGGAGACCTGGGTACTGGTGGCCAAGCAGTCGACAACTTCCGTTATATCGCCGCCGCACTCGGGTCGTCGGAGGACGCTATTCCGCCGTCGGCGGTGGGCACCTGCCCCTCCGAGATGCGAGCCGATCTGTCTGGCGGGCACCATCAACTGCCTTCCTCTCCCGCTGCAGAACTCGCGGCGTGATACTGAACGGGAATAACTGAGTCGGAACTTGGTCATGGACGAGCGGTTGATTTGAAGCCTAGCGTGGAGAAAACCATCGAGAGCAGTGGATCACGAACGAACTCTGCTCACTACAGCTGGTCGAAGGCACATCCTGAGACGCGACGGAGTTGGCTCCGGAGCGACACGATGCGACTTAATTTCGAACGTTCGTCCATAGTGCAGGGACGATCGGCACCGGGATGCCCATGATCGTGGTGTCCCTGCTGACCGAGCATTCCTGCATGCTTATGAATGAGGAGACCATGACAACTGTGCGTATTCTTGCTCCCACTGGAGCTCTGGGCGCAGGTTTCGGCATTGACGCCCTGAACCGCGGCATGACGCTGCACCCCGATGCTATTGCGGTAGACGCAGGTTCGACGGACCCCGGTCCCCATTACCTCGGCTCGGGTGAGTCGTTCGTCACTGACAGCATCATAAAAAGGGAACTCGCGACACTGCTGCCAGTTGCTCGCAGAGCTGGCGTTCCCTTCATCGTTGGGAGCGCAGGTGGAGCCGGAACAAACGCGCACGTCGATCACCTTACCGAGCTCGTCAGGGAGGTAGCAGGGAAACTTGGCCTGCACTTTCGGCTCGCGAGAATTTATTCAGATATCCCAAAGGAACGAGTGATTGCGGCGATCGAGGCTGGCAATGTGCGCGACTTCGAGGCAGGCTTCGAATTGACCCCTCAGGACGTGCAAGCATGTTCAGGGCTGGTCGCGCAAATGGGCGAAGAACCGATTCATCAGGCACTGGACCAAGGCGCAGAGGTAATCATCGCCGGCCGTGCATGCGATGACAACGCAATCTCATCGTTTGCGACTTGGAAGGGATTTGACCCGGCCCTGGCCGTTCATATGGGCAAGATTCTTGAATGCGGTGCGTTCAGTGCGGAGCCGTTCGGCATGGACGTGATGCTCGGAACCCTCGACAGCGACGGATTCACCCTTGAACCTGGAAGTCTCGGTCGCGTTGCGTCTCTCAAATCGGTGTCTGCTCATTCTATGTATGAGCGCGAGAATCCATTCGTCCAGCACGGGCCGGGCAGAGTACTTGATCTCTCCGACTGCAAGTTCGAACAGGTAGACGAACGTCGCGTGCGAGTGACAGGCACTCGTGGCGAGCGAACCGATGAATACTGGATCAAGCTGGAAGGCGCGAAGCCGGCGGGTTACCGATCCTTATGTATCATCGGCGTACGCTGCCCGACCATGATTTCGCGCATTGACGATCTGCTAGAGCAGGCGCGGCATTGGGCGGTAGAGCGCGTTTCCGACCCCTCAGTGCGCTTCGTCTTCCGCAAGTACGGGATCAACGGGGTCATGCGCGAATTGGAAGTGGACAATTCACTCCCCCACGAGCTGGGCCTGATAGTAGAAGCTACGGCGAGTACGCAAGAACTGGCATTCGACGCGTGCTTCACGATTGTTGGAAAGCTCATGCATATCAGCTACGAAGGCCAGAAGAACATCTCTGGGAACCTCGCGGTGCCATACTCACCGCGCGTTCAGAACATTGGTCAGCAGTATGAATTTGCTGCTTACCATCTAATGAAGGTCCAGTCACCCCTCGAATTCTTTCCCGTTGTAATGGAAGAGGTTTAGATGAACCAGACCCGGCTCGTGAAGCTCGGCAACCTGGCCACCGTTGTGCGCAGCAAGAACGCTGGCCCCTACCGCATCACATTGGATGCCTTTTTTGATAGTGACGAGGTTTACTCTGCTGTGCTCAACAGCGGTTCGCTTAACGCGGCTAGTATTGCACGCGCGTACGGTGTGGATGTGAGTGTGATCTCGTCTTTCTTTGAGGTTCCGGTCGCTCGCGCTTTCAAAGCGACGTTGGTTCGACCACGCGCACAGTGCGCGCTGGGGGAGAGCGATGTCTACGGGGCTCAACAGCATGTGCCCCTGATGAACATGTTGATTTCTGTTCCTTCCACCATCCCCGAGCGCAACGATATTTAGGTTGTTTCCCGAGGGGGATGTGGCGGCATGCCATGGCTTTTTTGCCTAGATTTGTGTCTTTTTGGGTGATCCAATACTCGTATTGGCTTACGCGAGACGGATGCTGGGGGTAGCTCGTCCCAGGGGTTCCTCGGGCTTGGGACTTCTTTTTCCGCAGGCGGCGAGAGTGTTCAGGCACTGTCTGTGTTATCTCAGGCAGTGCCTGGTCGCCATTAAATGAGAGGTAAGACGTAATGTCCGAAACTCCGCTCTACCTGAATGGGGCCACCGTTCAAGCCTCTATTTCTGATGCTGAGGTCTACTCCGTTGTGAGTGAGACGCTCAATGAATTGAGCTCGCCACGTGTCATTAACGGTCCGCACTCGAGTTTTGAAGTCGATATTGGGGGCACACGCTCTCGGATGGTTAGCACGTCGGGATGTTTACTCCCGGATTCTGTGGCAGGTATCAAATGGAACACTGTGTCGGAACGGAATCCATCACGAGGCTTGCCTCTTGTACCGGCCACGATCCTGATTTGCGATGCAGAAACAGGTTCGCTCAAGGGTGTGCTCGACGGCACAGAGCTGACGTCGGTTCGGACGGCTGCGATGGCAATCGCGGTTGCCTCAGCTTGTGGCCGACCCATGACGAGGGTCGCCGTGATTGGCGCCGGCGCCATCGGCCGAGCGCTAGTCAGATACTTGGTTGCGATACCGACTGTCGAAAGTGTGGCGGTCGCGTCGCGCAGAGAGTCAAGCGCACGCTACGCAGTTGAAGCAGCTGGTGGCTTGCGCTATGAGGACAAGACCTTCTCCGCTACTTCAGACGTCAGGCAGGCGGTCAGTGATGCCGACGTTGTCTTTACCTGCACCAGTGTGGCGGAAGATACCGACATAGTTTTGGCGCAGTGGCTCAAACAGGATGTTGTCGTCTGCTCACTCGGTGGCCGCCGGGAAGTCGACGTTGAGCTCATTTCGCAGGCGTGGACTGTGGTGTATGACGCGCGGGACGTGGAAATGCGGCGGAAAGACTTTCGCGAGGGCGGAGCAGGATCGGGTCGAATCGCAGGAGAGGTTGGCAGCCTGATGTCAGGGCAACTACATCCCCCGTTCGATTCAAGAAGGATTTATCTGATCGTTGGGGCGTTTGGCGTAGTTGATGTCGCGTTGGGCGCCAAGGCGATTGCCAATGCAAGGCGCGAAGGGTTGGGAGTTCCGCTGGATGTGTCCGGCTTGCCGCGGACTACTGAGGGCTGACCAGGCCACGTGTGGTGGCTCCTTGAACGGGGGTCGCCCCCTTCGAGGATCAGAGAAAACCTACCTGTTCCTACGTGTGTGCTTGTCGACCTGGAGTCAGCGACCGACGCAGATCGAGTGCGACAACATCGGCGACGTGGATGGGCCCAGTGGAGTTGGATTGACAATGGATGATCTGCACTGTGTGCGGTCACCCAGGGTAACGGCCCAGCGTAGAGTGCATCTCGTAGACGCACCGGCGCGGGACTACGCACAAGTCCCTTGGGGCGAGCAACGCTCGGTCCGTCGTGAACCGGCCTGGACTAAGGGGCTGTTCGGCATGCAGGATGTGTGGCGGCCGCATGAACATTCCTGCCCAAGCTGGAGTGACGGTGGGGGAGTTAGGCAGACTCGACGGAAGATCATACGGTCAGTGGGAGCCGCCGACAGTCCGGGCACGAGCTGTTATGCCGTGGGGGAGCTTGGTGAAGTTGTCGCATCCTTAACCTGGTCGAACATGACTGGGGCCCAAGGACTGACCTGATCGGCCTTGCCCCTCGAAGTGGACATGTGGTCGCTTTTTGGCTGGGTCGGGGGTGCTTCAATGACATTGAGTTCAATTCGGAAACGCGGGATAACTCATGGACATGGCCCGTAAACGATACCAATTGAATATGAACCGAATAGAACGTTGGTATTAGACGCCCTGTTACGGCCATATACACAATTATCTACATAGGGGACGACAGGAATGGTCGTCATAGCCGCAGGAATGTGAACATTTCAGGGAGTAACATGGAGCCGAACAACGACGAATATCCGAATCAAAGGCTCGAGGGTCTATGCCCGGCCGGGTGGCCTGATACTCAGGATAACTCGGCTGTAGATACGATCGATTCTCCTGGCAGACGCGAGCGATCGGCCACCCTGCCGGCCTCTCTGGACGAAGCAGTGTATTTGCCTGATCTGACATATGAGCAGCGCAAGCGCATGGCGGTGGAGCAGCCTATTTGCAGACTGAGGTATCCCGACGGCCACTATGGTTGGCTGGTCACAGGTTACGAGCTGATTCGAACCGTATATGGAGATTCGCGGTTCAGTCAGCGTCCGTTCCGGCTGGCAGTTGAGGACGGTGGCCAAACCGCGGCGTCAACAGGCGGCCCAGAAGTCGTGGGCGACATCGTCCGCACTGATCCTCCGGAACATACGCGACTGCGTGGGTTGGCGGCGCCATATTTCACCCCGCGCCGAATTGGTAAGTACCGGGGTGCGATCGAACATTTTGTTGGCGAGCGGATCGACGTTATGGAAGCTGCTGGCCCGCTGGCAGATCTGAAAGAGATGTTCGCTCTGCCTATCGCCTCATTCGCTTTGTGCATGCTGCTCGGTCTGCCAATCAGTGAAAAAGAGGACTGGGAAGCCAGGGCTGCAATTATGTTCGATCCAGGGAGCGCGTCGGCTGCAAAGATGGCGGAGACCGAACAATTCTATGACTATTTGCGCGGTGTGATTTCTCGTAAGCGCGGCGGGGACGGGACGGACGTTCTGACGGGCCTGATCAACTCTGAGCAGCTAAGCGATGTCGAACTCCTAGGGACTGCATTTGCTCTGGTGGCAGCTGGCTTCTTTACGACGGTTGAGGCCATCACCCACGGTGTTCGATTTCTGCTCGAAGATCGAGAGCGGTGGGAGTTGATGCAAGCGAACGCCGCGGCAATTGATCGGGCGGTCGAGGAGTTGCTTCGTTGCGCCCCGCTTCGGAGAGGTCGCAGGTCTGACGTTCGCTTGCCGAGAACCGCGACGGAGGATCTTGAGCTGGGAGGCGTGCTGATCAAGGCGGGTGAGGCGGTTACCGTCGCGCCGCCTGTGCCGCACGGTGATCCGAACCAAGTCCAGGACATCGAGCGTTTCGATCCATCCCGTGAGTTTGCAGCACATCTGCAATTCGGTCACGGGATACATCAATGCCTTGGCCAGCACCTTGTGCGCCTAGTACTCCAAATCGCACTCCAACAGCTAATGGACCGGTTTCCCAGTCTCTACATGGTCGATAAAGACGACCGGAAGCAAAGCGGCACAAACAGGCCCGGTCGAAGGGACCATCTCGACGATCCAGTTCTTGGCCCCCTCCTCGTTAGTTGGTGAGTCGGGGGCATCGGGCCTAGCTACGATTTTCATGAGCAACGATGATGGTTGCTGCTTCGGGCTGATTGGCTGACCACCGGTAGTTTTTTGTTTTCGGGCAGCGTGGTGCGACCCTTCCGTTCGCTCCGGGGCGGCGTCGGTTCCACTTCCGGTGATGGGGCTTGGTCGTCGGGACGGGATGGGTGCCCACTCAACCGAGGCAGGCGCGAGCCTTGTGTCGAGAAGCTCCGTGTACTCTAGGAGCCATCTCAGGGGTCTTTCTCCGGGCTAATTCGGGCAATAGCAGCTGGTTGCCTGTTGCCTCATTGCAACACCTCCGGGAAGAGTAATACGTTGCCTTATTTGAAAACCTCCGGATGAGTGGTTTCGTTGGCTCGTTGAAGAGCCTCCGCGATGCCTAGTTGTTCCAGGCGCGGTTGACGGGTTTGAGGGGTGCTGGTTTCTTGGCTAGGGCCAGTGTTTCAAGTTGCCCGGTGAGCGCCAGGATCTGGCGTGAGAGGGGCTCCGGGCTTGATGCGTTTGAAGGCGGCGTTCATCTGGATGACCGGGCGTTTGTGCATCCGTTCGTGCCGGATCGCGCGTTGGTGGGGTGTGGCTGGCGCGTCGTGTTTCTTGGTGACTTTCGCGCCGCGCCGCTGCTTGGAGAGTAGCTTCTGCTGGGGCAGCAGGTAGTTGGTGAAGACACGGTCCAGCTCCCAGATCTCGTTGAGTTGGCCAGTTCCGCGGTGGTGTCGTAGCGCAGGTAGCCGACCAGTTCCCGGACCCTGGCCCAGTTCTTCTGCTCCACGTGGGCTCCGTCGTTTTTGTTGCCGGGCCGGGAGCGGGTGAAGGTGATCTCGTGCGGGTGGCAGTAGGCCAGCAGGTGCTCGTTGATGAACTCGGAACCGTTGTCGGTACTAAGCCGAATTCGGCTTAGTTCAGATTATGCCGAGGAAAACGCTAAGCCGAGATGGTCCGCCGTTGCCTGTTGATCGAGGGGGTTGCGGGTTTTTCCTCGGCTTAGTGTTTTGTGTCAGCGGAGGGTGTAAAGGATTTGAAGTTTCTCTTCGCTGAGCCAATCTGAGTCGGCGGGACCGAGTCCGGGCGTTGCTGCGTTCATGGCTTCTTTCATCATCTCCAAGGTGGCGAAGGCGTAGAACGCAGAGGTGGTGCTTGCGCTTTCGTGTGCGAGCAGTTGCATGATGATCGGCAGCGGAATCCCTTGCTGGTAGAGATCCATGGCCCTGGTCTTGCGGATCAGGTGGCAATGCAGCTTGGCGGGAATCGATGGGCAGGTTTCGCGGACGATGTCTCCGGCCCTCTTGAGGATCGCGGCGACGCTGTCTTCGGAGAGCCTGGCGGGCTCTCCATAGTGAAGGCTGTTGAACAACGGTCGCGTTGCCGGCGGGTTCGCATCTCGGGGGTGGAATTCCTTGAGGTAGACCTGAAGATGTCCGACGGTCTCCTCGTCCAGTGGCACGATGCGACTCTTGTTCCGTTTCCCGGTCAGTGTCAGGTGCGCCGGGCGCTGCAGTCGGACATCGCCCAGGGTCAGCGCGGTGAGCTCGCTGACGCGGGCTGCGCTTTCGTAGAGGAGGATCAGGAGCATGCGATTGCGCCGGGATTTGATGCTGGAGCCGTCGAAGGCCGCGAGGATCGCGGCGGTTTCGTGCTGTTGCAGGTATTCGACGGGTTTTCTCGGCGGGGAGGGCGCCTTGAGCGCCTTGGCCGCGTCGTGCAGCGCGACCAGTCGAAGGTCTTCGCTGGATGCGTAGTGCAGGAACGCTTTGACAGTTGTCAGGCGCAGGTTCACGGTCTTGGGCTGGTAGTTCTTGGTCTGTTGCATCCAGGCCAGCCATGCCTTGATGAACCGTCGTTCGAAGTGGTCGAAGCCGATGTCCTTGCGCTCGATGTGCTCGACGCCGATCAGGTAGTCCACGTAGCACTCCAGGGAGATGCGGTAGGCCTCGATGGTTTTCGCGGACAGCGCTCTGACTTTGGGCATGTAGTCGTGCAGGTAGTTGCGCGCGTATCCCCAGAAGTTTGGGGTGTCGTTGCGGGCATCGCGTTTCATTCGAATCCGACCTTCGGCAGCATCCCACGGGCGTCGCGGGTCGCCTCTGCGTAGCCGTCCATGAAATCTGGGGATGTGTGGATGTAGTAGTAGGTGCTGTTCAGCGAGGTGTGGCCCATATAGCGGGCCAGATAGGGCAGCATGGCGTTGACGTCGACGCCGTCGGTCATCCACCGTTCGATGTTCGCGTAGGCGAAATGATGGCGGAAGGCATAGGGCGTGGACCGTTTTCCCTCCGGCGGCTGTGGCAGTCCGGCCCTATCCCAGACCCTGCTGAAGATAACTCCAACGGCTGACGCGGATACCTGTGTCCCGGTGGTCGAGACGAAGAACGTGGTGCGCCTCTGGCCAAAGGCCCGCTTCAACGCTTGATCGCAGGCGGCCAAGATCTCGACGATCTGCTCTGTAAGGGGAAGCTGGCGGCTGTGGTTGCCCTTGGACCACTGGACGTCGATCCAGCCGCCGGCGAGATTCACGTCGTTGACAGACAATCGGCGGACCTCGCAGGTGCGCAGCCCGCAGGAATGCATCAGCGCGAAAAACGCGAGACCCTGGCAATTCCACGGGAAGGCCGCTTCTGCCTTGGCCGCCGCCTGGAAGAACCGGGTGATCTCCTCTCGTGTGAGCAGATACGGCTGTGGTCGGACGGTACGGGCTTTCCACCGATCCGAGAGCACGTACGCGTTCTCGTCGCCGTTGACGCGCAGCCATCGTCCAAAGCCTCGGATGTATGACATCCAGTTCCGCTTGGAATCGGGGTGGGCCGAGACTCTCGATGCGACCCACCCTTCAACGGTGTCAACGGCAACTTAGAAATGACCGGGCGCGGCATGTTGAGTTGCCCGTTGGCGGCAAGCGATTGACCGGGCGCG
>NZ_JBYSXB010000064.1:0-15916 GCF_058781765.1 Arthrobacter sp. FW306-1B-G06A
GGTGGGGAGGGGCGTCATTGTCGCTAGAGCTTGTGGCACGATTCGATAGTTTGTTAGTATGTCAGGACAAACTATCGAAGGAGAGCAGATGCCCCTCGTCCGCATTGACGTCAACGAAGGCCGTACGCCGGAGCAGCTCGGTGAACTCAGTAAGCGAATCCACGACGCCATCCTCGCCGAGTACGGCATCCCCGAGTGCGACTACTTCCACATCATCACCGAGCATCCCGTGGGCCAGATCGTTGCGCAGGATGCCGGACTCGGCTTCGAGCGAAGTTCCGGCGTGGTCATGATCCAGATCTTCACCCAGGTCGGTCGAAGTCGCGAAGCCAAGCAGTCCTTGTTCGCTGCCATCGCCGCCCAGCTCGGCGAGATCGGCGTCCCTGGGGAGGATGTCTTCCTGGGGTACGTCGAAAACACTGCCGATGACTGGTCCTTTGGCTTCGGCAGGGCCCAGTATGTCACCGGCGAACTTGCCGTTCCCGCGCGGTAACTCAGCGTTTTGGAGCGGATTTAGGTCCATATCACTGCGCAGTTTAGGCTATTACGTTTCGTTGTAAATATGTCAGTACAAACCTTTGACAGGACATGAATTCTGGTGCAAAGTAGTGGTTGTGGCCCCGCTCACTGCGGGCCGGCAAAAGCACTGGAGCTCTCACCGTCCCGCAAGAAGAGTTCACTACAGAAAGGTCCGCGATCACCGTGACCCACGAACTGCTCACCATCGGGCGCATCAGCGTTGATATCTACCCGAACGACATCGGTGTGGGACTGGAGGACGTGCAGTCCTTCGGCAAGTATCTGGGCGGCTCGCCGTCCAACGTGGCCGTTGCCGCCGCCCGCCACGGCCGCCGATCCGGCGTGATTACGCGCACCGGTGATGACCCTTTCGGCATTTACCTGCACCGCGAACTGCGCAAGTTCAAGGTCGACGACGTGTTCGTCACCCCGGTGCCGGGCCTTCAGACCCCGGCCACGTTCTGCGCGATCCAGCCTCCGCACGATTTCCCGCTCTACTTCTACGGCCGTTTCCCGACGGCGCCGGACCTGCAGATCAAGGCCGAGGAACTGGACCTGGAGGCCATCAAGGACGCCGGCATCTTCTGGTCCACCGTGACCGGTCTCTGCCAGGAACCGAGCCGCTCGGCCCACCTCGCGGCCCACGAAGCGCGCCCCCGCACCGGACTCAAAGAGGGCCAATACACCATCCTGGACCTGGACTACCGGCCGATGTTCTGGGCTTCCGAGGACGAGGCCCGGGCCGAGGTCGCCAAGATCCTGCCGCACGTCACGGTGGCCATCGGCAATGACAAGGAATGCGCTGTCGCCGTAGGTGAAGGAACCCCGGACGAGCAGGCCGACCGCCTCCTCGCGGCCGGCGTCGAGATCGCGGTCGTCAAGCTCGGCCCCGAAGGCGTCATGGCCAAGACCCGTACCGAACGCGTCGTTTCCGCGCCGGTCCCGGTGGAGACCGTCAACGGCCTGGGCGCGGGCGACTCCTTCGGCGGGGCCTTCTGCCACGGATTGTTGTCCGGCTGGCCTTTGGCCCAGGTCCTGGACTACGCGAACGCAGCCGGCGCGATTGTCGCCTCACGCCTCTCGTGCGCGGACGCGATGCCGACGCCGGAGGAGGTCACCTCGTTGCTCGCCGAACGCGGCCGCCTGACGCCCGCCGGCACCGACGCAGCAGCTTCCCACGCAGCAGTTTCCGAAGGAGCAACACGTTGAGCTTCAATGACGACCCCCGCCGTTACGAGCACCTGAGTGCCATCCGGCTTGAAGATCCCGACGCCGTTGCCCGCGCCGCCGCCGCACGTCGCCGCCACCCGGGGCTGAAGTACGGGACCCAGAACTTCATCGTCGCGGCCGACCACCCGGCCCGCGGCGCCCTCTCCGTCGGCTCGGACCCGGTGGCCATGGCTGACCGCCGGGAACTACTGGACCGCTTGCAGATCGCTTTGGCGAATCCCGCCGTCGACGGTGTGCTCGCGAGCCCGGACATCATGGACGACCTGCTCCTGCTGGGGGCACTTGAGGGCAAGCTTGTCTTCGGTTCGATGAACCGAGGCGGGCTGGCCGGACTGGTCAACGAAATCGACGACCGTTTCACGGGCCATACCGCAGCGGCCCTGGACGCCCTGGGCGCCGACGGCGGGAAGATGCTGACCCGGATCTGCCTCGGGGACCCGGACACCGCCAACATCCTGGAAGCCACGGCCAAAGCCGTCGACTCCCTCGCCGCGCGCAAGCTGATCGCCATGGTGGAGCCTTTCCTGTCTGTCCGGGAGGCGAACGGCAGGGTCCGCAACGACCTTTCCCCGGATGCCGTGATCAAGTCGATCGCGATTGCCGAAGGACTGGGCTCGACGAGCGCCTACACGTGGATGAAGCTTCCCGTCGTGGACGAGATGGAACGGGTCATGGCGGCCACCACGCTGCCCACGGTCCTGTTGGGTGGGGACCCGGATGCGGGCCAGGACGAGGTCTTCGCCAGCTGGCAGGCCGCCCTTGCCCTGCCGGGAGTCCAGGGATTGACTGTGGGACGGACCCTTTTGTATCCGGCCGACGGGGACGTGGCCGGGGCCGTTGCTACCGCCGCCTCGCTCTTGAAGACGCCAGAGCTGCTGAAGACACCTGCGAAAGTATCGGAGTAAGAGTAATGTCAACGCGCAGAATGACGGTCGCCCAGGCGGTTGTCGAGTTCCTGTCCAAGCAGTACACGGTGGACACCGTCGGCGGGAGCGAGTACCGGGAACGCCTGATCCCGGGCACCTTCGGGATCTTCGGACACGGCAACGTCGCCGGTGTGGGGCAGGCCCTCAAGCAGTACCAGCAGCTCGATCCGAGCATCATGCCGTATTACCAGGGCCGCAACGAGCAGGCCCAGGCGCACCAGGCTGTCGGCTACGCCCGGCACACCCGCCGCCGCCAGACGTTCGCGATCAGCACCTCGATCGGCCCGGGTTCCTCGAACCTGCTGACCGGCGCGGCGCTGGCCACCACCAACCGGCTGCCTGTCCTGCTTCTGCCGTCCGACACCTTCGCCACCCGGGCCGCGGACCCGGTGCTGCAGCAGCTCGAGCTGCCGTACGCCTACGACATCACGGTCAACGACGCCTTCCGTCCGCTGTCCAAGTTCTTCGACCGGGTGTCCCGGCCCGAGCAGTTGTTCTCGGCCTTCCACCACGGCCTGCGCGTCCTGACGGACCCGGCCGAGACCGGCGCGGTCACCATTTCGCTGCCGCAGGACGTCCAGGCCGAAGCCTTGGATGTCCCGGAGGAATTCCTCGCCGAGCGTGAGTGGCGGATCCGCCGCCCCGAGGCCGACGACGACGACATCCGCCGCGCCGCCGAGGCCATCCGTGCCGCGAAGCGCCCTTTGATCATTGCCGGCGGCGGCGTCCTGTACGCCTTCGCGAACGAGGAACTCGCCACGTTCGCCGAACTGACCGGAATCCCGGTGGGCAACACCCAGGCCGGCGTCGGCGTCCTTCCGTGGGACCACAAGTTCTCGCTCGGAGCCATCGGCTCCACGGGCACGACGGCGGCGAACGCCATCGCGGCCGAAGCTGACTTGATCATCGGAATCGGTACCCGTTACGAGGACTTCACGACGGCGTCGCGCACTGCTTTCCAGAACCCCGACGTGAAGTTCGTCAACATCAACGTGGCCGCGATCGACGCGTACAAGCACGGCACCGTACTGCCGATCGTCGCCGATGCCCGCAAGGCCCTCGTCAAGCTCAACGCAGCCCTCGGCGGCTACCGTGTCGGCGCGGACCTCGAGCAAACGATCGCGGCCGAGAAGAAGCGCTGGAACGGCATCGTGGATGAAGCCTTCGATACCCGGCACACCCCGCTGCCGGCCCAGAACGAGATTATCGGCGCCACCAACCGGGCCATGGATGAGCAGGACGTCGTCATCTGCGCCGCCGGCTCCCTGCCGGGCGACCTGCACAAGATGTGGCGTGTCCGGGATCCGTTCGGTTACCACGTCGAATATGCCTACTCGTGCATGGGTTACGAGATCCCCGGCGGCTTGGGCGTCAAGCGCGCGGCCCTGGCCGAGGCCGCTGCAGGCGGCAAGGATCGCGACGTCGTGGTCATGGTGGGGGACGGTTCCTACTTAATGATGCACACCGAACTGGTCACCGCCGTCGCTGAACGCATCAAACTGATCGTGGTCCTTATCCAGAACCACGGCTACGCCTCGATCGGCTCGCTTTCCGAGTCGCTGGGCTCGCAGCGCTTCGGCACCCAGTACCGCGTCCTGGACAAGGAACAACACTCCTTCGACGCCGGCGAGAACCTGCCCATCGACCTGGCCCTCAACGCCGAGTCCCTCGGCGCGAAAGTCATCCGGATCGAACCGGGGGAGAAGGTCATCGCCGAACTGGAACAAGCCATCCACGACGCGAAAGCGGCACCGGAAGGCACCGGACCGATCGTCATCCACGTCGAATCGGACCCCCTGCTGGACGCGCCGAGCTCCGAATCCTGGTGGGACGTTCCCGTTTCGCAGGTCTCCGAACTCGAATCCACCCAGCAGGCCTACCAGACGTACACAGACCACAAGAACCGCCAGCGCAAGCTGCTCGGCTAGACCCCCTCAAGCTCTCTTCAAGCACCAGACAAGGAAGTCCGCACATGTCGACGACGACCACCCTGACCACCATCAAGCATTTCATCAACGGTGTAGAAACCGCCGGCGAAGGCGACCGGAGCCAGCCGGTCTACAACCCGGCCACCGGCGCCGTGACCGCTCAGCTGCGGCTCGCGAACCGGGCGGACCTGGACGCCACCGTTGCCGCAGCCAAGGCCGCGGCCGAGAAGTGGGGCGATTTCTCCCTGGCCAAGCGCACGGCCGTGCTGTTCACGTTCCGCGAACTCGTCGCTGCCCACGTGGACGAGCTCGCCGCCCTGGTCACGGCCGAGCACGGCAAGGTCATCTCCGACGCGAAGGGCGAGATCGGCCGGGGCCTCGAAGTGATCGAGTTCGCCTGCGGTATCCCGACCCTGCTCAAGGGCGACTACTCGGACCAGGTCTCCACCGGCATCGACGTGTTCTCCTTCCGCGAGCCCCTCGGCGTCGTCGCCGGCATCACCCCGTTCAACTTCCCCGTCATGGTGCCGCTCTGGATGGCGCCGATGGCGATCGCCACCGGCAACGCCTTCATCCTCAAGCCCTCGGAGCGGGATCCCTCCGCCTCGATGCTGCTGGCCAAGCTGTGGAAGCAGGCCGGGCTGCCCGACGGTGTGTTCCAGGTCCTGCACGGGGACAAGGAAACCGTCGACGGGCTCCTGACCCACCCGGACGTGGACGGCATCTCCTTCGTCGGCTCCACCCCGATCGCCCAGTACGTCCACGAAACCGCCACCAAGCACGGCAAACGGGTCCAGGCCCTGGGCGGGGCGAAGAACCACGCGATCATCATGCCCGACGCCGACCTGGACAACGCCGCCGACCACCTGGCCGCAGCCGCGTTCGGGTCCGCCGGGGAACGCTGCATGGCCATCTCGGTCGCGGTCGCCGTCGGCGACGCCGCGGAGCTGCTGGTCAAGAAGGTCGAAGAACGTGCGCTGGCCGTGAAGGTCAAGAACGGCACCGAGCCCGACGCCGAGATGGGCCCCGTCATCACCCCGGCTTCCAAGGAACGCATCGTGCGGATCGTCACCGAAGCCGAAGCCGCGGGCGCGGCGATGGTCGTGGACGGCCGCGATTTGGTGGTCCCCGGCCACGAAGAAGGCTTCTGGGTCGGCCCCACCGTGATCGACCACGTCAAGACCGAAATGACCGCCTACACCGAGGAAATCTTCGGACCCGTCCTCGTCGTCGTCCGCGTCGAGGACCTCGATGAAGGCATCAAGCTGATCAACTCCAACCCCTACGGCAACGGCACCGCGATCTTCACCTCCTCCGGCGCCAACGCCCGCAAGTTCCAGCGCTCCGTCACCGTGGGCATGGTCGGCATCAATGTCCCCTTGCCGGTACCCGTGGCCTACCACTCCTTCGGCGGCTGGAAAGCCTCGCTCTTCGGCGACAAGCACATCTACGGACCCGAAGGCGTCTCCTTCTACACCCGCGGCAAGGTCATCACCTCCCGCTGGCCCGAACCCACCCACGCCTCCGGCGCCTCCTACAACTTCCCCTCCAACTAGTCGCCACCCAACTGACTCGCAATAGATGTCGTTTTGGGCCCTCATAACGACAACAAATGCGAGTTAGTTGGGCTGCGGCCCCCGGTCGGGAGCAATCAACGTTAAGGATTGAGCAATGACAGAGAACAAACTCATCATCGGCACGGCCCCGGACTCCTGGGGCGTCTGGTTCGCGGATGACCCCAAGCAGACCCCGTGGGAACGCTTCCTGGACGAAGTGGCCGAGTCCGGCTACAAGTGGATCGAGCTGGGCCCCTACGGATACTTGCCGAACGACCCTGCCCGCCTCGCCGAGGAGCTCAAGCAGCGTGACCTCAAGGTCACGGCGGGAACGGTCTTCACGGCCTTCCATCGCGGTGCCGCACAGTACGAGGAAGCCTGGGAGCCGGCACGCAAGGTGGCTGAGCTGACTGCAGCCATGGGCGGCGAACACATCGTGGTCATTCCGGCTATGTGGCGCGACGACGTCACCGGCGAGGCCGTGGAGAGCGGGGAGCTGTCCCAGGATCAGTGGAACGATCTGTTCGCCGGCCACAACCGCATGGGCAAAGTGCTGCTGGAAGACTTCGGGCTCAAGCAGCAATTCCACTCCCACGCAGATTCCCACGTCGGCGCCCAGGCCGATATCGAAACGCTTCTGGCGTCTACCGATCCCCAGTACCTGAACCTGTGCCTGGATACCGGGCACGCGGAATACTGCGGAGCGTCCAGCCTGGAACTGATCAAAAACTACCCGGACCGGATCGGCTACCTGCACCTGAAGCAGATCAACCCGGAAGTCTTGAAGAAGGTCAACGAGGAGAACATGACCTGGGCCGCTGCCAACCTGGCCGGTGTCATGACCGAACCGCCGAACGGACTGCCGGATCTTCGCGCAGTCATCGAAGCCGTTGAAGGACTTAACCGCCCGATCTTTGGCATTGTGGAACAGGACATGTACCCCGTGGCCTTCGACGTCCCGATGCCCATCGCCAAGCGCACCCGAAACTACCTGCTCTCGTGCGGCTCCCGCACGGTTGTCAACTAACGCTACCTCTCAAGCACAAACAACCAAGGACAGAAACAATGACTGACATTCTCCGCGTGGCCGTCATCGGCGCAGGCCGCATGGGCGCCGACCACATCAAGCGGCTCAGCACCCGCATCCACGGCGCCGAGGTGGCCGCCGTCGTCGACGTCGACCTCGCCCGTGCGCAGGCCGCCATCGCAGGGATCGACGGCGCCGTCGCCCTCGCCAGCGCCGATGAGGCCCTCAACAACGGCGACGTCAACGCCGTGCTGATCGCGACGCCCGGTTTCCTGCACGAGGGAATCCTGTACAAGGCACTGGAGAAGGACTTCCCGATCCTCTGCGAGAAGCCGCTCACCCCGGATGCCGAGAGCGCGTGGAAGGTTGTCCAGGCCGAAACGGCAACCGGCCACAAGCGCATCCAGGTGGGCTTCATGCGCCGCTTCGACGCCGAATACGCCGCCTTGGGTTCCGTGATCCGCGATCGTGAACTCGGCGAGCTGCTCATGCTCCACCACCAGCACCGCAACCCGGACACTCCTCAGGGCTTCACCAACGAGATGCTCATCAACGACTCCGTGGTCCACGAATTCGATGCCATCCGCTTCTTCACCGGTGAGGAAATCACCTCCGTGCAGGTCCGCCTGGGCAAGGCGACGCGCAACGCCCCGAACGGCCAGCACGATCCCCAGCACGTCCTGATCGAGACCGAGTCCGGCGTCCTGGCCGACGTCGAAATCTATGTGAACGCGAAGTTCGGCTACGAAGTGGCCACCCAGGCCTCCTTCGAGGACGGCATCGTGAGCATCGGTGGCGACGGCGGTCCTTACGTCCGCAGCGCGGGCCGCTGGGGCGGCAAGGTCACGCCCGGCTTCGAAGAGCGCTTCGGTGCCGCGTACGACGTCGAGGTCCAGGCTTGGGTTGACGCCGCCCGCCGCGGCGAAATCGGCGGCCCCACCGCCTGGGACGGCTATGCCACCGCTGCGTGCTGCGAAGCCGGCGTTGAGGCCCAGAAGTCGGGCGAGAAGGTCGCGGTACAGCTCAACACCAAGCCTGAGCTGTACAAGTAGGAGTGGCCATGAAGATTGCCCTCGACCCCACCCCGTTCCACCACAGCCACGGCCTGCTGGAGTTTCCGCGGCTGGCCGCCGATCTCGGGTATAAATACCTCCAGCTGACCCCGCACGCGGACTTCATCCCGTTCTTCAACCACCCGAAGGCCGACGACGAATTGGTCGGCCAGCTGAAGAAAGCCTGCAAGGACGCCGACGTCGAGATCGCCTCGGTGCTCCCGGTGCTGCGCTGGTCCGGACCGGACGAAGACGCCCGCGAGGCCGCTGTCCGTTACTGGAAGCGCGCCATCCAGATCACGGTCGATCTTGGCGTGCAGACGATGAATACCGAATTCAGCGGCCGCCCGGAAAAGGCGGAGGAGTCCGAAAGGGCCTTCTACCGTTCCATGGAAGAGCTGCTGCCGATTATCGAGCGCGAAGGCCTGGACGTCCTCATCGACCCGCACCCGGACGACTTCGTGGAGGACGGACTCGCCGCGCTGCGTGTCATCCGTGGCGTGAATTCGCCCAACATCGGCATGGTCTACGTTGCCTCCCACACGTTTCACATGGGCAACAAGCCGCTCGACATCATGCGGGCCGCGGGGGACAAGCTGCGCTTGGTCCACGTGTCCGACACCATGGACCACCACGCCTCCCACGGGCTGCGCTACATCACCAACCCGCCGGGAAACGCCGTGCGCGTCCACCAGCACCTCAAGATCGGCGACGGCGACGTCAACTGGGACGAGTTCTTCGGCGGACTCAAGGAAATCGGCTTCCTGGACAAGGACAACACCGTCATGGTGTCCAGCGTCTTCGCCGAGGACGACAACGCCAACGAGGTGTCCCGCTACCAGCTGGAAACCATGGGCAAATACATCGCGAAGGTCCAATAAGGGCGGCCGCGGCTGGACCGGTTTACGGGGTCTTGCCGGGGTTGCGTGCGCTGGCGGCGCGGGCGACGTGGCTTCGGGCGTGTTCGACGGCTGGGCCCAGTTCGGTGAAGAGGTGTTTGTGGTGGCGAAGGGAGTCCAGGACCCCCACCTGGGTGACGAGCCGAAGGTGGCGTTCCTGGATCCCTTTGATCAGCACGGTGATTCCGCGGCGTTCCAGGGCCTGGACGATGTCTGTGATGGTTCTGGCACCGGTTGCGTCCAGGATCTGCAGCTGCGACATGCGGATGATCACGACGTCGACGTTCCGGATGGCGCTGACCCGCTCCAGGACGCGCTCGGCAGCGGCGAAGAATAGTGCCCCGTCGAGCCGGAACACGGCGATGTGCTCGTCCCCTTCGTGGACCGGGCCGGGGATTTCTTCCCGGTGCACACCGCTGGACCGGACCAAAGCACGCAAGGCGAAGAATGCAGCGACGGCGATCCCGATCTCCACGGCCTCGATCAGGTCGAAGGAAACGGTGATCAGTGCGGTGACGAAGAACACGACCGTGTCGGCGCGGGTCGATCCGATCACGCTGCGCAGCGTCTTGAGGGAGACCATGCGAGTCGCGGTGACCATCAGGACCCCGGCCAAGGCAGCAAGGGGGATGCGGGAAACCGGGCCGGTGGCCAGGTACACCACGGCAAGCAGGACCAGCGCATGGGTAATGGCGGCAAGGCGTGTCCGGCCCCCGGAACGAATGTTGACCGCTGTGCGGGCGATGGCACCAGTGGCCGGCATGCCGCCGAAGAATCCGGACGCGACGGACGCGAGGCCCTGGCCCAGGAGCTCACGGTCCGCGTCATAGGGGCCGGTATCGGAGATCGACGCCCCGACCCGTGCCGAGAGCAGCGACTCGATCGCGGCCAGGGCTGCGATCGTAGCCGCGGACCCGGCCAGCGCGGTGATCGTCCCCAGGTCCAGGGAGGGGATCATCGGGGCCGGCAGGGAATCGGGCAGGGCTCCGATCCGGGTCACAGGCAGGTCGAGGAACTGCGCGGCCACAGTGGCAATGATGATCGCGATGAGCGAGCCCGGGATCCGGGGGTGGATCCGCGGTGACGCAATCATGATGACCGCCACCAGAGCCACAACGGCAACCGGCGCAAGGAACGAGGCAGGGGACACGGTGCCGATGGCCTGGACGGCAGAGATGACGGCGTTGCTGCTGGGTCCCGGCTTGGTGCCAAACGCGGCAGGGACCTGCTGAAGGAAGATGATCACCGCGATTCCGACGGTGAAGCCCTCGATCACCGGCCACGGTAGGAGCGTCACGACCCGCCCGAGTTTGAGTAGCCCGGCGGCCACCACTATCACCCCGGCAAGGACCGAGACCGCCGCCAGGGCACCGAGCCCGTGGGCCGCGATCACGGGGCCCAGAACCACGACCATGGCTCCGGTGGGTCCGGAGACCTGGATGTTGGAACCACCGAAGACGGCCGCGATCACGCCGGCGATCACCGCGGTGATCAATCCGCTGGCCGCACCCGCGCCGGAGCTGACACCGAATGCCAGGGCCAGCGGCAGCGCGACGATGCCGACCGTGACCCCGGCAACCAAGTCTCCTTTCCAGGTACCGGGCAATAGCGCGTAATCCTGCCGCCCGGGCAGCAAGGCGCGGACCGCGACCAGTAGCTTCACCGGGTGCTGGCCGCTGCGGCTGACGCGGATGCAGTCGCCTCTGAGGACTCAAGCTGCGCCCGGGTGGTGTGCAGAATGTCGTTGAGCAGCAGTCTGGCAACGGAGAGGAGTTCCGCAACCTGCGGGTAAGCGAGGGTGTAGAACATCTGCAGTGCCCGTCGCTCTCCCTTGACGAGGTGGTATCGGCGCAGCACCGACAGATGCTGGGACAGGTGCGAGGCCTCCAGGCCCGTTGCGGCCAGAAGCTCTGTCACCGACACTTCGGGCGCGGCCGACAGCAGCTCCAATACCCGGATCCTGACCGGGTGGGCCAGCCCCTTGAACAGATTGGCCTTCACCTCGTATAGCGGTGCCCGGAAATCCGCGAACTCTTCCATGATTGCCTCCCTGGCCCACACCACGAGTCTTTGCTTGACTATTTTATGGATTCATCATCCAGTGTAACAAGGGTGGGAATAGAGAGCACTGCAGGCCAACACAAGAGGGCCCCATCTCGGATGAGGCCCTCCTCTGTGGTTCGGTGAACCGGCTAGCGAGGAACCCCCTACGCCGTCACCTTCAGCGACGCTTCCAGCGCTGCGTCGGCATCCCGCAGGACCTTGGCTGCCACTTCGAGTCCTTCGATCCGGCCGAGGGAAGTGTCTTCGTGCTCGATGTTGACCAGCATGTTCGGGTCCACTTCATAGAGGGCACGCAGGAACTCGGTCCAGTAGGCGGTGTCGTGGCCGCGGCCGAGGGCAACGAAGTCCCACGCGGAGTTCTTGGGCCACTCGTTGGCCCATTCGTCGTCGCCGAGGTTGGTGCGGCTTTCCTCCGGGGAGAGCCGGCGGAAGCTGTTGTCGAGCACCCCGTAGAGGGCTGCGTTCGCGGTGTTGATGCGCACGTCTTTCGCGGCTGCCTGGAAGACCAGGGGTCCGAGTTCGCGGACCACGGCTAACGGATCCATCTGCTGCCAGAACAGGTGCGAGGCATCCAGTTCGACGCCGACGTGGGTGGCGCCCGTAAGCTCGATGAGCTTGTGGACATCTGCGGTGTTGAACACGATGTTCTGCGGGTGCAGCTCGAGGGCCACCTTGACGCCATGGTCCGCGGCCAGTCGGTCTGTCTCGCGCCAGAACTTCGCCGCGACGTCCCACTGGTAGTCCAGCACGTCCAGGGCCGCCGAGTTCCAGGCATTGACCACCCAGTTCACTGTGGTGGCTCCCGGCTCTCCCCCGGGCAGGCCGGACATGGTCACTACCCGGTTCTGGCCGAGGCGCTCTGCAAGCCGGATGGAACGGCGGATGTCCTCGGCATGCTTCTCGCCGATCTCGCGCTTGGGGTGCAAGGGGTTGCCGTTGCAGTTCAGTCCTGCGATCGCGACGCCGGTCCCCTCGAAGATCGCGAGGTAGTCGTCGCGGGCGGCATCCGAGACAAGAATGTCGTCGAAGGTGGGGACGTGGACCGCGGGGAGGAAGCCGCCGGTGTTGATCTCGATGCCCGTCAGGCCCAGGTCCGCGATGACCTTCAAGGCCTCGGGAAGCGGCCTGTCGTGCAGGATTGCGTTGTAGACGCCGAGTTTCATAGCGTGATGGTCTTTCCGTTGTTGAGTGCGGATTCGGTGACGGCGCCGAGCAGTTCCATGTTGCGGACGCCTTCGTCGAACGTGGCGCAGAGGGGGAGTGACTCGGATTCCGGAAGTCCGGCGACCTCCTCGAGGAACGCCCGGGCCTGGTAACCGAAGGCGTCGTTCTGCCCGAAGCCCACTTCGGGGGCGTCCATGGCGAGGCCGCCGGCGATGTAGGGGTGGCCCGGGCCGAGGATGACCTGGCGGTAGCCGTTCTCGTTGCCGGAGCCATCGTTGAGGAAGAGCTGGATTTCGGAGGGGCGGCGCTGGTCGAACTTCGCCGCACCGTTTTCGCAGAACACTTCGAAGTTGAGGCTGTTGGCGTGGCCGGCTGCAACGCGGGACACTTCGAAGCTGCCCGCGCCGTTCTCGAATGCTGCGTTGAAAGCAGCGTAGTCGTCGTTCTCTACGGCCTCGAAGGTGTCGCTGACAGCGGCGTGGTCGTGGCCCATGACGGCGCCAAGGGGCACAGGGCGCTTGTCGATGACGGTGCTCAGGCGACCGCCGCTGATGGACGTGATGTCGCCGCACAGGAACTCGGACACGTAGGCCAGGTGGCTTCCGACGTCGGCCAGCGCACCGGAGCCGGGACCCCCCTTGTAGCGCCAGCTCATGGGAGCGGAAGGGCTGAAGCCGTAGTCGGTCCAGTAGCGGCCGCTGAAGTGCAGCACCTTGCCGAGGACGCCGGTGCGGATCAAGTCGCGGATGTAGGCGATGCCCGGTGTGCGGCGGAACGTGAAGCCGATGCGCGCGATGCTGGAAGCGTTGCGGGCTGCGTCCGCCATGGCCCGGGCGTCCTCGATCGAGTCGCTCAGCGGCTTCTCGCAGAGGACGTGCTTCCCTGCGGCCAGGAGTCCCTCGACCACCTCGCGGTGAAGAGAGTTCGCGATGACGACACTCACGACGTCGATATCGTCCGCTTCCGCGATCGCCTGCCATGAGGTGTCATTGCGTTCGTAGCCGAAACGCCGGGCAGCGAGGGACCCGAACTCCGGGTTCACGTCGCCGATCGACACGAGGCGCACCGGCGGAAGCACGGGGCTATAAAGGGCAGACGCTGTGCGATAGGCCGCCGCGTGTGCCTTGCCGGCCATTCCTGCGCCGATGACGGCGACCCCTAGGCTCTCAGCCATTGATTTCTCCTTCGAAATTCAGCCTGGGTGTCGAGCACACCGGGGCATTTTGGAGCGCTACAATTTAGCACTGGACTTACAGCGTAATCATGTGAGTATGTCCTGTCAATGTCTTGCGAATACCCTTGACAGCAGAGGAGAAAGGTTCCCGAACCATGAGTGCCAGCAGTCCAAAAACCCGCCGCCCCACCATCTACGACGTTGCCAAGCTGGCCGGCGTCTCGCCGTCGTTGGTGTCCTTGGTCCTCCAAGCGCCGGCGAGGGTCAGTGACAAGCGCCGCGAAGCCGTCCAGGCCGCAATATCGGAGTTGGGCTACCGGCCCAGCCGAGCCGCGACCACCCTCGCGAGCAATCGGACCAAGAGCATCGGCCTGGTGATCGACGACTACCGGAACCTCTGGTTCGTGGACCTGCTGAGGGGCATGGAATCCGTCCTCTCCGATCTCGGATACCACGTCATGCTGGCCGACTCCCGGCCCGGCGAGCACCGCATCAAAGAAGCCACGGACGGCCTCCTCGCCATGCACATTGATGCGCTGGTGATCGCGGCGGAACCGAGCGAGCCTATGCTGGCGCGGACCTGGGTACCCACGGTGGTGGCCGGATGGCGCATGGGGGTGCCGAGCGGCGCCGACCTCATTACCAACGACGACGACGGCGGAGGCGGCCTGGCCGCGAGCCACTTGCTGGAGCTGGGCCATACCCGCATCGGCCATCTCTCAGGGTCCGACGGCGCGTCAGCCCATCGGCGCGCCGGTTTCCGGCGGCGGATCCAGGAGGCCGGCGTCGACGTCCTGATTGCCGAGTCCCAAGGTACTTCGGAGGAAGATGGCTATGCCGCAGCCTCCTGGCTCCTGGACCACCATCCGGACACCACCGCGATCTTCGCGGCCAATGACACCATGGCCGTGGGCGCCTTTGCCGTCCTCAAGGCCCGGGGCCTTCGCGTGCCCAACGACATTTCTGTGATCGGCTACGACAATTCCCCGCTGGCCAAGTCGAGGTACTTGGACATCACTTCCGTCGACAACCGAAGCGACGTTGTCGGCATTAATGCTGCGCACAGGCTGCTCGCCAGGATTGAAGACCCCGCCATCAAGCCCGAGCGCACCCTGATTGATCCCGTCCTGGTGGTGCGAAGCACCACGTCTCGGCCCGCCCCGTAGCCCCGATCTGAACGGTGTTCCCCGGGAGATCACGTGACCATCTCACGTAAAAACATCCTAATGTCAGGACAAAGTATTGACATCTGTGAGGCGAGTCACCATGATCTGTGTAGAGGGCTTTGAGCTCCTGCAGAGTGGCAGGGCCACAACCCCAATCAAAGGAGATAAATCGTGAAGAAGTTTTCCTGGCGGAAGGCGGCACTCGTTGCGGCCGTCGTTCCGATGATGGCTCTAAGCGCTTGTTCCAGCACGGGCGGGAAGCCAGCTGACAGCGGTAACGCCGCCGGCGGCGGTCAAGCCGTCAGCACTCCGCGTATGAAAGTCGCCCTCATCACCCACGCGGCGGCAGGCGATACATTCTGGGATATCGTCCGTAAGGGCGCTGAGGAAGCGTCCGCGAAGGACAATGTTGACCTCCTGTACACAAGCGACCCCGAAGCTGGCCGCCAGGCCCAGCTCGTGCAGCAGGCTATCGACCAAAAGGTTGACGGTATAGCCGTCACGCTCGCCACGCCGGATGCCCTCAAGGACGTCCTTAAGAAAGCAACCGATGCCGGTATCCCCGTAGTGAGCCTCAACGCCGGTGAAGGCGTCTCGGCACAGCTCGGCGCGTTCACCCACTTCGGCTCGAACGAGAAGCTCGCTGGCGAGGCCGTCGGAACCAAGCTTGCATCGCAAGGCTTCAAACACCCGGTCTGCGTGATCCAGCAGCAAGGCCACGTTGGCCTTGAGGCACGGTGTGCCGGTGTCAAGGCGAAAGTGCCTGGAACGGAAATCCTTTACGTCGATGGCAAGGACATGACTGCGGTCCAGTCCACCGCCACTGCGAAGCTCCAGGCAGCCAAGGATGCAGATGTCATCATCGGCTTGGGCGCGCCGATCACCCTCACGCTCCTCAAGTCCGTCACGGACGCCAGCAGCTCTGCAAAGGTGGCCAGCTTCGACCTGAACGCGGACCTCGCCCAGAAAATCGTGGACGGCTCTGTGATCTTCACCGTGGACCAGCAGCCGTGGCTCCAGGGCTACATGTCCGTTGACTCCCTGTGGCAGGCCAAGCGCGGCGGCTTCAAGCTCGGCGGCGGCCAGCCCGTTCTGACCGGTCCCACCATCGTGGACAAGTCCAACGCTTCCGACGTCCTCAAATTCGCCCAGCAGGGCGTCCGCTAGATCCAGGATTCTGGCCGCGGGGCGGGTGACCCCCGCGCGGCCGG